>NC_000916.1:1162500-1462500 GCF_000008645.1 Methanothermobacter thermautotrophicus str. Delta H | reverse complement strand
AGAGGAGGCCCCCGGGGCCTACAAGGACGTGGACGTCGTTGTTAGAACCGCCCATGAAACAGGAATATCCCGCCTTGTGGCGAGGATGCTCCCCCTCGGCGTTGCCAAGGGATAGCCGGGGTGAAGCAATGATAGGGATCATTGGAGGTACCGGCATATATGAGATGGCTGAATACGGGAGGCTGGAGAGAAGGGGGTCCCTCATCACCCCCTACGGCAAAACCCCTGAAATATCCGTATTCAAACTCCACGGGCGGAGGGTCGCCTTCATACCAAGGCACTCACCGGGCCATGACAAACCCCCGCACATGGTAAACTACCGGGCGAACATATGGGCCCTCAAAGAGCTGGGGGTCAGACAGATAATAGCAACAAATGCTGTTGGGTCTCTTAAAAGGTCCATAGGGCCCGGGGACTTTGTTGTGCCTCATGACTTCCTCGACTTCACGAGGTCCCGTCCATCAACCTTCTATGATGAGAAAACAGTGCATGTAGACATGACAGAGCCCTACTGCAGGAATATACGTTCCGCCCTCAGCGGATCATCAGGTGTGGTTGATGGGGGGGTGTACGTGTGCACCGAGGGCCCCAGGTTTGAAACACCTGCAGAGATAAGGATGTTCCAGACCCTTGGGGGCACCGTGGTTGGCATGACAGGACTGCCAGAGGCCGTCCTTGCAAGGGAGCTTGAGATGTGCTATGCAAGCATATGCCTCGTATCCAACTATGCGGCGTCCATTTCACCCAGCAAGCTCACCATAGATGAGGTCTTCGAGATTATGGATGAGAAGAAGAATGATCTCATAGACATCATTGATGCTGCAATCAGGGACCTCAAAACAGAGCAATCATGTCCATGTCAGCATGCACTCAGAGGTGCCGACGTTAATAATCATGAGGAGGAGTTATATGAAGGTTTTAATGATATCTGCAAGCCCGAGAAAGAAGAGCAACACCATGATGGTCCTTGAGCACTGCAGGGATGCTATAGAGAGCCATGGTGTTGAAACAGATATAATATCACTCCGTGGAATGAAAATCGAATCCTGCAGGGCCTGTCTGAGCTGTGCGAAGAAGCACCGCTGCAGGATAGATGACGGCCTCAACGATATAATCGACAGGATACGTGACTCCGAGGGTTTCATAGTTGCAACCCCTGTCTACTTTGGAACCGCCAGAGGCGACCTGATGGCGGCGCTGCAGCGGATCGGGATGGTTTCAAGGGCCTCAGACGGATTCCTGAGCTGGAAGGTCGGTGGCCCCATTGCGGTTGCAAGGCGCGGAGGCCACACCGCGACCATACAGGAACTCCTGATGTTCTACTTCATAAACGACATGATAGTACCGGGTTCAACCTACTGGAACATGGTATTTGGATGGGCCCCCGGCGAGGTTGAAGATGACAGTGAGGGAATTGAGACCATAAGACGTTTCGGAGAAAACGTGGCTGAGCTCATAAAAAGGATAAATGGCGGTTCTTAAGATGAGGATAGCACTGGCCTCCTCCAGGGGGAGGAGGTTGACCTCCATTTCGGGAGGGCCTCCCAGTTCCTTGTGTATGAATACAGTGGGGGTAAACCAAGATTTCTTGAGAGGCGGACCGTTGAAATCTCTGAACCCGGGAAACATCAGTGGATGAAAGCCCTTGATGCCATCAGAGACTGTGATGTTGTAATAGCTGTCCAGGCCGGCCTCAGGGGTAAGGTCGGGATTGAGGATGCCAGTATAAAATTCGTGGCCGATGAGGGCCCGGTTGAGGAAGTGCTTGAAAGGTGGATCAGGCACACCGAATTCATGAAGTCAGTGTAACCCGCATAACTGGCTGTTCATATTCATGACCACACAGCACCCCAAACCACCATGTCAAGATTTAAATACTCCCTTATCCTATTATAGAGTATTCCATACTGGCGGTGTATGTAACTCTAAATCATGGTTAACCAGTTAAATATGAATTTTTTGAATTTATGTTAAATCCAGCTGTTTTTACGGTGTTAAAGATTAAGGTGATATAATGGCAAAGGCTCGAAGAAGGAGAGTACGTGATACATGGAAAGAAAAGAAATGGTATGTGATAAAAAGTCCTAAACTGTTTGGAGAAAACGAGATAGGAACAACACCCTCAAGGGACCCTGACTTCCTCCTCAAGAGGAGGGTTGAAGCCACCATGAGGGAACTGACCGGAGACTTCTCAAAGCAGTACGTTAAGCTGAAGTTCCAGATAGACAGCGTCGCCGGCAGTGAGGCCACAACCAGGTTCATAGGCCACCAGGTCACGACGGACTACGTCAGGAGCATGATAAGGAGGGGTACGAGCAGGGTCGATGCCCCGGTTATAGTTGAAACAAAGGATGGTTACAAACTTAAGGTCCATCCCCTGGCCATAACAATCCGAAGGGCGAAGTCCTCACAGCAGAAGTACATGAGGCAGAGCATAGAGGAACACCTCAGAGAAATCGCCTCAGAGAAGACCTTTGAGGAACTCGTGGAGGGTATTGTAACAGGAAAAATAGCCTCAGAAATATACCACCAGGCCAAGAAGATCTACCCCCTCAAGAGGGTTGAAATAATAAAGAGCAGGGTTCTGGAGGAACCAGCCTAATCAAATGGATCGGGACCCCTCATGATAGACCTCAACATTGGATACGTACTCCTGTGCGTATTCATTGGATTCTTAACCTACTATAGAGGTGCCCTCGATGTATGGGGGTCCCTTTTCATGATCCTTATGGGTCTTCTCATAATATTATCCGCCGGTTTTAACTGGCTCCTTCTTATTTTTATTTTCCTCGTTCTTGGCCTCCTATCAACAAAGTACAGACATGAATACAAGAAGGAGCTTGGTGTCTTTGAGGGAACCAGAAGCGCCAAGAACGTTATATCGAATGGGATAGTGCCCTTCATAATGGCTGCCTTTGGATACTATGACGGTTTTGTTGGGGGCTTCATAGGATCCGTTGCAACCGCCACCGCCGATACCATGGCGAGTGAGATCGGAGTTCTGCAGACACCGCGACTCATAACAACACTTAAGAGGGTGGAACCCGGGACCGATGGAGGCATATCATCCCTTGGAACCGCTGCTGGTATAGCGGGAGCAGGTATAATTGGTTTATCAGCATTTTTACTTGGTGTATGCCCTGATCCCCTCAAATCAATGAAGGTGGCTGTGATTGCAGGGACTGTGGGTTGCTTCATGGACAGTCTTCTGGGTGCAGTCCTTGAAAGAAGGAAGTACCTCACCAATGAACATGTGAACCTCCTTGCAACAGTTACAGGGGCAGTTATAGGAATTATTTTAGGATAGAGATCATAAATCTAGGAAGGTGGGTTAATCATGAAAGGGGTAATAATGATAATAGACGGGATGGCTGACCGCCCGCTTGAGAAACTCTCAGGCAGAACACCTCTCGAGGCCGCCAGCACCCCCAATATGGACAGGATAGCAGAGTCAGGTATTAACGGTATAATGGACCCCATAAAACCCGGTGTGAGGGCGGGGAGCGACACATCGCACCTTTCAATCCTCGGATATGATCCCTACAGGGTTTACACCGGAAGGGGACCCTTTGAGGCCGCTGGTGTTGGCCTTGATGTGAAGCCAGGGGACATCGCATTCAGGTGCAACTTCGCAACTGCAGACGAGGATATGATAATAACAGACAGGAGAGCCGGACGTATAAGGTCAGGAACCTCAAGTATAGCCCGGACGATAAATTCAATGACCATTGAGGGCTTTGAGGACGTTGAAATAATATTCAGGGAATCAACAGGTCACAGGGCAGTCCTTGTACTGAGGGGACCCGGACTCGGGGATAAGGTCTCAGATGCAGACCCCAAGGTGGAGGGAAAACCTCCGAAGAAGATAAAGGCACTTGATGGATCCCCTGAATCCCGGAAGACAGCTGAGGTCCTCAACAGGATCGTTAAGGAATCCTATGAAATCCTGAGGGACCACCCGGTCAACACCGGGAGGATCGAAAGGGGTGAGGCCCCTGCAAACATAATACTCCCACGGGGGGCAGGTGCCGTTCCACATGTTGAGAAATTCCAGGAACGCTACGATCTGAAGGCGGCGTGCATAGCCGAAACAGGACTCATAAAGGGTATAGGGCACCTCACAGGCATGGATGTGATAGACGTTGAGGGGGCCACCGGGGGAATAGACACAGACCTTGAGAGCATAAAGAACGCCATATCCAGTGCAATTGCCGCTGATTACGATTTCCTCCTCATAAACATCGATGGTGCTGATGAGGCTGGACACGACGGCGACCTCGAGGGAAAGGTCCGTTTCATTGAGAGGGTCGACTCCATCCTCGGGGACCTGATGGGGGATGATATCTACTTCATACTAACGGCGGACCACTCAACACCTGTATCTGTCATGGACCACACAGGTGACCCTGTGCCCATCGCCATAACCGGGCCGGAGGTCCGTGTTGATGATGTCACATCCTTCAGTGAGAGGGCCGCCGCGGCTGGTGGTCTCTGCCGGATACGGGGATCCGATGTCATGGACATACTCCTCGACCTCATGAACAAAAAGGAAAAATTCGGGGCTTAAGATGAAGGAGAAAAAACCGCGACTCTTCGGTACATCAGGTATAAGGGGCCGCTTCGGAGAGAAGGTCACACTGGAACTGACAGCTGAACACCGGAAGGCCCTGGCAACCCACCTCGGTGGTGATGGGGAGGTTGTTGTGGGCTACGATACAAGGACATCCAGCCAGCTTCTGGAGAATGCCCTGATCGCCGGGATAGTAGAATGTGGCTGTGATGTTACACGCCTTGGAATGGTCCCCACACCCCTTGTGGGTTACGCAGCATCCCGTCTGGGTGCAGCTGCTGGTGTGATGATAACCGCATCCCATAACCCCGCCCCCTACAACGGGATAAAACTCTGGAACCCTGACGGGATGGCCTACAGACCATCGCAGGAGAGGGTCATAGAGTCCATAATACACAGCAGGGACTTCAAAAGGAAGGCCTGGGATGAACTGGGGTCCATAACCACGGTTGATATGAGGGATGACTATGTCAGGGCGGTACTCGAAACCGTGGAGATTAAAAAACCCCTCAAGGTCGTCATTGACTCAGGGTGCGGCGCAGCATCCCACCTGTCTCCCCTCATATTCAGGAAGGCCGGCTGCAGGGTCATAACCCTTAACTCTCAGCCTGATGGTTTCTTCCCGGGCCGTGACCCTGAACCGGTCCCTGAGAACCTCTCGGAGCTGATGGAGACTGTGAGGTCAACCGGGGCTGATCTGGGCATAGCCCACGACGGTGACGCAGACAGGATGGTTGCAATCGACGACCAGGGACGATTCGCAAGCTTCGATAAGCTCCTGGCCCTCATGGCAAGGGAGATTGGAGGTAAAATAATAACAACCGTTGATGCGTCCCTCTGTGTTGATGAATGCCTGGGGGACCGGGGCGAAGTCATAAGGACCCGTGTGGGTGATGTGCATGTGGCCAACACCATTGCAGAGGAGGGGGCCAGGTTCGGAGGTGAGCCCTCAGGTACCTGGCTGCACCCTGATTTCTGCATGTGCCCCGACGGGATACTCTCAGCCCTCAGGGTGGCGGAACTTGTATCAGCAAGGGGGCCCCTCTCAGAGCTGCTTGAGGAGGTGCCATCCTACCCCAACATAAGGGACAAGGTCCCGTGCCCCGACGAGAAGAAGGATATCATAATGGAGAGGGTAGCTGCTGAGCTCAGTGACCAGTTCAGCGAGACATCAGATATTAACACCATCGACGGCGTCAGGATATCCCTCGATGATGGGAGCTGGGTCCTTGTGAGACCATCAGGGACAGAGCCCTACATCAGGATCACCCTGGAGGGAAAGACAGAGGAGAAGGCCAGGTATATACATGAAAGGACCCGCGGTTACCTTGAAAATGTGATAGGGTGATGGAATGCAGGCAGTTATTCTAACAGCAGGTGAGGGGACCAGGATGCGACCCCTCACCCTCACAAGGCCCAAGACCATGCTGCCAGTTGCAGGTAAACCCATACTACAGTACAGTGTGGATGCCCTCAGGGACAACGGTGTCCATGATATCGTGATGATAACAGGCTATCATGAGGAGGCCGTCAGGTCCCACTTCGGCGACGGATCCGGATCAGGAGTCAATATAACCTACGTAAGGCAGGAGGAACGCCTTGGAACGGCTCATGCCATAGGTCAGGCCTCAGAGCTTATAGACGATGAGTTCATTGTACTTAACGGGGACATCATCACGGATCCGGGGCTCATGGGCGACCTGATTGGGTCATACCATGAGAGGAAACCCGAAACACTGATGGTCCTCAGGGAGGTCCCGGACCCCTCCTCCTTCGGGGTCGTTAAGGTTGAGGGGGACCGTGTAAGGGAGATCATAGAGAAACCAGGCCCCGATGCAGGGGCAGGGAACCTCATAAACACAGGCATATACGTGTTCAGCCCGGCCGTCTTTGATTATATAGAGAGAACCCCCCTATCCAGGAGGGGAGAATACGAGATAACAGACACCATAATGATGCAGGTGAGGGATGACCTCCCTGTGAGGGCCATAATATCAGACAGGGACTGGATAGATGTTGGCAGACCATGGGAACTCCTTGAGGCAAGTGAAAGGCTCATGAAGGACCTTGAGGATTCCGTGGAGGGTGATGTGGAGGATGGTGTGACCATACATGGCCCTGTTGCCATTGGCGAGGGCACCATTATAAGGTCAGGCACCTACATCCAGGGACCGGTCTACATAGGCAGAAACTGCGATATAGGCCCCAACTCCTACCTCAGGGCCCATACCTGTATAGGGGACGGTGTAAGTATAGGGAACGCCGTCGAAGTCAAGAATTCAATCATAATGGACGGTACAAACATCAACCACCTCAGCTATGTGGGGGATTCCGTTATAGGGATGAACTGTAACATAGCTGCAGGTACCAACATAGCCAATCTGCGATTTGATGATGGCCCCGTCAGGATGGTGGTAAAGGATGATGTCGTGGAAACCGGTCGGAGGAAACTGGGGGCTGTGTTCGGTGATGGTGTCAAGACAGGTATAAACTCAAGTTTCAACCCCGGTGTCAAGGTGGGGAAGGATTCCTGCATAGGTGCCGGCTGTGTGATATCGAGGGATGTGCCCTCAGACAGACTGGTGATACTCAGGCAGGAGCACACTACAATGGAGTACAGGTGATAGGATGGGCTTCAGAGTCCTTGATGGTGCCAGGATAGTGGGGGATGTGAGGATCGGTGATGGTTCCTCTGTATGGTACAATGCCGTCCTGCGGGGCGACCTTGAACCCATCGAGATAGGGCGCTGCTCAAACATCCAGGACAACTGCGTAGTCCATACAAGTCGCGGATACCCTGTCAGGGTTGGTGACTGCGTATCTGTGGGCCACGCCGCGGTCCTCCACGGGTGCATTGTGGCAGATAATGTCCTCATAGGTATGAACTCCACCATCCTCAACGGTGCCGTTATAGGAGAGAACTCCATCGTCGGAGCCGGGGCGGTGATAACCTCGGGTAAGGAATTCCCCCCTGGAAGCCTGATAATCGGGACTCCTGCAAGGGCTGTGAGAGAACTCAGTGATGAGGAGATAGAGTCAATAAGGGATAATGCCCGGAGGTATGCTCTGCTGGCACGTGAATAACTCTCCAGTGACCTGAGTTAACCGAGATTGTATGAAACTCAAGAGTGGTTCTATGGTAAAGATTCGGAATAAGATCAATGATATTGAACCCTATGTACCTGGAAGATCCATAAAGGAAATTGCAGATGCCTATGGTCTTAAAGAGGATGAGATAATTAAACTTGGATCCAATGAGAACCCCCTGGGCCCATCACCCGCCGCGGTGGAGGCCATGGAGCGTGAACTTGAATCGGTTCACAGATACCCCGAGTCAGCCCTGACCGACCTCAGGGAAGCCATAGCAGACTACGCAGGGGTTGGGATGGATCAGGTTATAGTGGGTGGTGATGGTGCCGATGAGATAATCGATGTCCTGGGGAGGACCTTCCTTGAACCGGGGGAGTCCTTCGTCGTGCCCATGCCATCCTACATGTACTATGAGTACACGCTCCAGGCCCATGATGCAAGGGCTGTCCATGCACGGTGGGACGTCAACGAGAACCGCCTCGACCTTGAATCGGTCCTGGATGCGGTTGATGAATCAACCCGCCTCGTCTTTCTCTGCACACCCAACAATCCCACCGGGGGCCTCATAGATAAGAAGGACATCCGGGCTGTTCTGGAGTCAACAGATACCCTGGTGGTTGTTGATGAGGCCTACACCGAATTTGCAGGTGTGGACAACACTGACCTCCTCCCTGACCATGAAAACCTCTTTATCCTGAGGACATTCTCAAAGGTGATGGGACTTGCAGGTATGAGGATAGGTTATGGTCTCGGGGACCCACAGATAATAGAGTACATGCACCGTGTAAAGCCGGTTTTCAGCCTCACGAGGCTATCCCATGCAGCTGCCCTTGCAACCATCAGGGACAGGGATTACATAAAAAAATCCACCGAGTACTCAATAAAAAGCAGGGAGTACCTCTACTCCGGGTTAAAGAAATTCCCGGAACTGAGGGTTTTCAGATCATATGCAAACTACATACTGATTGACGTGAGGGGGACAGGCAGGACCGCTGCCGAACTCTCAGAAGAACTCTTAAGGAAGGGTATAATCGTGAGGGACTGCACTTCCTTCACAGGACTTGATGAATACTGGATACGTGTCAGTGTCGGCACCCTTGAAGAGGATAGAAGGTTCCTTGAGGTCCTGGGTGAACTGGTTCAGTGATTCCAATGAAGATTGGTTCAATGGCAGTTTCAACCCTCGACTATCCCGGAAAAACCTCGCTCGTTATATTCACTGCCGGCTGCAACTTCAGGTGCCCCTACTGCCACAACCCTGAACTCATAGATGGGGGTGATGAAGTTGACCTCGAAACTGTCCTTGATGATGTGGAGAGGTACTCAGAATTCGTTGAAGCCCTGGTGGTGAGTGGGGGTGAACCCCTCCTCCAGGTCGATGCCCTCGAAACTGTCCTTGAACATGCACGTTCCCTGGGACTTGCAACGAAACTGGATACCAATGGCTCATATCCTGAAGCCCTTGAAGGCTACTGCCCCACTCTTGACTATGTTGCAATTGATGTGAAGGCCCCCCTCCACAGGTACCCTGAACTTGCCGGTGCCTGTGCCGGGGGCGTGATGAGGAGCCTTGAGATCCTCAGGGATTCGGGTGTCACAGTGGAGTGCCGCACAACCTTCGTCCCGGGTCTCATGGGGGAAGAGGACATAGAGATGATTGCAGAGTCAATCGAATGTGATGTCTATGTCCTGCAGCAGTTCAGGAACAGGGTCGTCCTTGATGAGTCACTCAGAGAAACAGAGCCCCCATCACCCAGGAGACTCAGGGAGATTGCAATGAGGGTCAGAGACAGATTCAGAATGGTTAAAATACGTACAGAGGAATTCGGGGAAGAAGAGATCTAGATGATAACCCTCTAAGAGAATCCAGGAGGTGGAGACCCGTTGCCCATACTCTCATTCAGCAGCAGGGACATTGACCTTGTAACAGGCAAAAGGACCATGACTATAAGGCGCAAGTGGAAGAGGCCCCTCAGGTCGGCGACCGGCTCCACTGCTACTGGAACCTCGTCTCAAAGGACCGTGAAAAGGTCTTCGAAGCTGTGGTGACAGACGTTGAAACCGTGAGTTTCAGGGAACTCAGAGAGAACGATGAGCTGGCCAGGGAGGATGGTTTCAGGGACGCCAAACAGCTCGAAGAGGAATTCCAGAGGATGTACCAAGGTGAACTCACGGATGATACCGAGTTCCAGGTGATAAGGTTCAGAAAACTTCCTGTGGATGAATGGGAAGGTAAAAGAATCGATGAGAAGGCCATGATAACAAGAAGGGCGGACATACTCTTTGATTCAGGTAAATTCAGTAAATCAGAGCTATGTTACACCGCGGCCCTCAGGATAGACCCCAACGACGTCTACATACTCAACAGACTCGGTGACAACCTCACAAGGCTGGGAAGATTCGATGAGGCCCTTGAAAATTACCGGAGGGCCATAATGATAGAACCTGAGAACCCCTACATATGGAATAACATGGCCATAACCCTCCTGAACGCCGGGAGGGTGGATGAGGCCCTTGAGGCTAGTGAAAGGGCTCTGAAAATAAAACACGACCCGGACCTCCTCTACTGGAGGGGTGTGATGCTTGAGGTTGCAGGAAAACCCCTGGAGGCCCTTGAATCCTATGAGCGATCCCTTGAAATTGACCCCCGGAACGCCGAGGTCTGGACTGCCAGGGGAAACCTGCTATCTGACCTCGGGCGGATGGAAGAAGCCATAGAATCATACAACAGTGCCCTTGAGCTTGCCCTTGAGGATGAACAGGACCCCAATGTCTGGAACCGTAAGGGTAACGCCCTCCTTGAACTTGAAAGATTCAATGAGGCCCTTGAATGCTACAGGAGGGCCATTGAAATGGAACCAGAGAACGATGTCTACTGGACCAACATGGGGGTTGCCCTCCTTGAACTTGAAAGATTCGATGAGGCCCTTGAGGCCTTCAACAGGGCCCTGATGATAAACCCGAAAAATGAGGATGCCGGGATACTCCGTGAGGAGTGCCTTGAGAACCTCTAAACAGCTATTTCAGTTTTTCCATGGCCCTCTCGACCAGGGATATGCCCCAGCGGGCCATTTCATCTGCCTGCTCCTGTGTCTCTGACTCTGCGAAGCATCTGAATATTGGCTCGGTCCCTGAGGGCCTTATTATGACCCACCCGGCTTCACTGAATATTTTAACACCGTCTGTGGTATCTATGTCCCTTACACCCTCCTCATCTGCCAGCATCTTACTTACCAGGTCCATCACATCCCCTTTAATTTCATCGGGACATTCTATTTTCCTCTTACTGGAGTAATATGCGGGTAGTTCCGATACAAGCGCTGATAGTGGCCTGTCCTCATGGGCCATTATCTCGAGTATCGTGGCGGCTGTGAGGGCTGCGTCCCTCCCGTATACAAAGTCGGGGAATATTAATCCACCGTTTTCCTCGCCTCCAAATAGTCCGTCTGTCTCTTTAAGTTTTCTTGCCACCAGGAGGTCCCCTACAGCTGTTGTTATTACCTCTCCGTTGTTCTCTGATGCTATATCGTATATTGCTGAGGATGTTGCGACGGTGGTGACTATTATGCCTCCACCCTTTTCCTGGAGCATCCTCTTCTCAACAAGGGCGAATGTCTTATCGCCGAGGACAAATTCTCCCCTCTCATCGATACATATTGTCCTGTCTGCGTCACCGTCGTGGGCTATGCCCAGATCAGCCCCGGTTGACCTCACAGTCTCCATCAGCTCCGAGAGGTTCTCAGGGACAGGTTCAGGGTCACGGCCCGGGAAGAAACCATCAGGCTGAGAGTTAAGTGCTATCACCTGACATCCGAGCCTCCTGAGGATGTAGGGCATGGTGTAGGACGCTGCTCCACAGCCACAGTCGACCACCACCCGGAATTTCCTTCTACGGATGGCCTCTGCATCGACCCTCGCTATGACACCGTCCTGGTACTCCCTGATTATGGAGGGGTTTGATGTGAGGTTTCCGATTTTATCCCAGGAGGCCCTCCTGAAATCTTCGCTGAAGAATATCCTTTCTATTTCCTCCTCCAGGTCATCAGGGATGCCTATGCCGTCTGAGTCAACGAATTTTATACCGTTGTACTGTGGGGGGTTGTGGGACGCCGTTACGATAACCCCTCCATCATAATATTTTCTGACTGCATACTGAACGGCTGGCGTTGGGAGTATTCCCAGGTCAACAACATCACATCCGCTTGAAAGAAGGCCGGATATGACAGCATTCTTTATCATTACAGTGGATGTCCTTGTATCTCCTCCAACAGCTATTTTCCCTTCTACAGTTGAACCGTATGCTGCCGCAAGCTTTGATGCGAATTCAGGTGTTAAAACCTCATTTGCAAGTCTTCTAACTCCGAATGTGCCAAATAGTTTCTTCATTTTTTAACAGCCCCATTCACTGGATAATATTTGAATTGTTAATCACCAATATGGATAAAGTCAGACCTTCACTCCGTATGAATTTTTAATCACATTACCTCAATGAATAAAGTCAGACATTCACTCTGTAAACAGAAAAGTCCCGGTTCCTGTAAACAAGTCTGGAGTAGGGGGGAGTCCTCTCCTCATTATCCAGGATTATGTATCCCACACGATCCCTCATTATATCATGCTTCGTATAGTTAAAGCTGCTGATATATTTTTCCACGTTGATTGAACGGATGGTTCCTGGCGCATAGCCGCCCGCCGAGACCGGTTGCCCTGAAACTGCAACTATGGCTGGTTGGATGTGGTAGTCAGACACAACAACAGTTGCATGGTCTCCGTTATACCTGAACCACTCTGCAATATCGAGTTCAGAATCTGAAACCTCGAGTTTTATGGAGCTTGCAAGGGAGTAACCATCATAGATGCAGTAAAGGGATATAAGCAAAATAATGGCGTAAAAGGACCATTTGCCATTATTTATTCGTATTGAATTGAAAAGATTTGCACTCAGTGTTGCCATCGGGAAGAGGGCGAAGTACAGTATCCTGTCCGAGAGGACCTTCAAACCCAGAAGGTAGGCAGCTGTAAGTGCCAGGACGAATACAGTCCAGACAGCCATTATAACATCCTTTTTCTCCCTCCGTCCAGCCGCATGAACAATTCCTGCCAGTGAAAGGATTGTGAGCAGAACCCCCAGATGGGTGATGTATCCCTCTAGAGGCAGGGAACTGGTCGCCGGTGACCTGAATACAAAACCGTATTTAACTATAAGGGGTGCATACCAGACCGATGCAAGTAAAAGGCCGGACCCGAGGATTATTAATAGATTCCATGGTCTGATATCATATTTTCCAATGTAAAGGACAATGGTTGAGAGAGTAACCACTGCTAAAATTATGGAGGCAGAAAGGATATGGGTCATTAACATTAACCCCAGGAGCAAGCCTGTTAAAACAGGGTAAAGTCTTGAGCAACATTCCATGGACCTGTAGTATCCATAAACAAAGAGGGGGATGGAGATCATCGCAAGGGACTCAGGGATCGGGAACATCATCCTCATGAAGAATAGACTTGAAAATAGGAACATGCCTGTTAAGAATCCTGCCAGAGGTCCGTAGAGTTTTCCTGACACATATGAAAATGACAGTAGAATGAGAAATGCAAACACCGGCTGCATGAATCTGGAGACTGTGAAAAAACCCAGGCCGGTTATTTTACTGAGAAAAAGCAGCATTATGTGAAAGAGGGGTGGATAATATAGGGGTCTCCCGTGGGGGGCGGAGGTTAGAGGATCCCAGAACACGATGCCCCTCCCCATGTAAAGGGTGGCATTATGTATATGGTAATAGACATCCCATGTCAGTGGAACAGTGTACCTGAAGGTGGGTATTAAAGCCAGGGCAAATGCACATAGTGCCGGTAAAATGATTAGGAATACATCCCTCTTCCTCCCGATATCCATGTTCTCCCTCCATAAATTAATTAGGTAATAGCTAACTAATGTAGATGAGGTTTGTTAGCATGATTATTAAAGATATCCTCAGAGAAAATCAGGACTTCAGGTTCCGGGATCTCTCAGATCTAAAACATTCCCCGAAGCTGTGTATCATCACATGCATGGACTCGAGACTTATAGATCTCCTTGAGAGGGCCCTTGGGATCGGGAGGGGTGATGCGAAGGTAATAAAGAATGCGGGTAACATTGTGGATGATGGGGTTATAAGATCCGCTGCAGTTGCCATATACGCCCTGGGTGTGAATGAGATCATCATAGTCGGGCACACCGATTGTGGGATGGCACGCCTTGATGAGGATCTCATAGTCTCAAGGATGAGGGAGCTCGGGGTTGAGGAGGAGGTCATCGAGAATTTCAGTATAGATGTGCTGAATCCAGTTGGTGATGAGGAAGAGAATGTGATTGAGGGTGTTAAGAGGCTGAAGTCATCCCCCCTCATACCAGAATCCATAGGGGTCCACGGACTGATAATAGACATAAACACAGGGAGATTAAAGCCACTTTACCTTGATGAAGATTAACCATAACCAGGGAGAGGCCTCAAACCTGAAGGTTCCTCTACGGCCACCTCAAGTAATCCCCTGTACTCCTTCACCCTCCCGGTTACCTGCACTCTCATCCCCTTCAGCAGTATGGGGGCAGGGCCATTCCTCTTTATTGTCTCTGCTGTTGATTCGAATATAACAGCCGTTATTGTGCCGGTGCCATCATTTATTTTCAGGAATATGATTCCCGAGTGTTCTGATTCGCGGACATCAGCCACTGTGCCCTCGACCGTAACCTTCCTGTCAATCATGCCCCTGTCAATCTGAGCTATTTTAATAGGGTCCGGTGTGAGGGTCGCCGAAGAGATTATCATTCCGGTGAAGCCGGCGAGTCCCAGCATGGCTGATATTATGAGCAGTTTCCTGTCATCCAGAAGGGTTCCCATAAAAGTAATTATTACTTTGTACTATTTAAATATTACTAACCTGGTTGGTCTGGCTGTCCGGACTGGAAGAGGGACTCTATACGTCCAACTGTATCAACATCGTCCAGGCACAGATCGTCCCTTATACGTTTCACCACTGGAAAACGCAGGGAGTAACCGCTTTCATACTCAGGACTCTTCACTATCTCACTGTAGGCGACCTCAAGTATTATTTCTGGCCTGACCAAGAGTTTCCGTCCCTTCCTCTCAATGGCAAGTTTTTCCATCCTCTCTGAGAGTTGCTGGAGCGTCTCATCGTCAAGCCCCGTTGCAACATGTGCAACCGTAACAAGGTCCCCGCTATCCTCATCCCTGGCTGCCAGGAGATAGGATCCCACCAGATGTGCCCTTTTACCCCTGCCATAGGTGCCACCGACCACAATGAGGTCCAGGGTCTCTGGTTCTGCCTTAAACTTAAGCATCTTTTTACCCCTTATACCCGGTATATACGGCGCCTCCGTATCCTTTATCATTATACCCTCATGTCCCTCTCTTATTGACTCCTCGAAGAGCCATAGAGCATCATTCAGGTTATCCGGGCCCACATCAACCATGCGACTCGCCTCAACCCTTCCAGGTATTTCTGAGAGTATTGACTCAAGGACCTCCCTTCTGTGCCGGAGGGGTTCATCGATGAGGGGTTCTCTGTGGTAGAGGACATCAAAGAGGAACAGTGAGAGGGGAACCTCCCTTGTAAGTCTCTCCACATCATATTTTCTTCTGACACGCTGGAGTATGTACTGGAAGGAGGCTGGCCTCCCATCCATGGTGACTATTATTTCCCCCTCAACTATGTAGTCATCGGCTGGAAGGGCCTCCTCAACACCCTCAAGTATCTCGGGGACCGCCGCGGTGATGTTCTCAAGTCTCCTGGTGAAGATGGATATCTCATCCCCGCATCTGTGTATCTGAACACGTATACCATCATATTTGGTTTCACAGAAGGCCCTTCCAAGCTCCGTTATGGCAGATTCTATGCTGCTGGCAAGCTGTGCCAGCATTGGTTTCACGGGTCTTCCCGGTTCAAGGTTGAGTCTTCCAAGTCCAGGCTCGCCCTCCTCCCTTGCAACTGCGGCCACCATTCCCAGGTCATTTGTGAGCATGTGGGCCCTTTCAACGAGTGCCGGGTCAACCTCAAAGGCCCGGGCAATGGCGTCCCTTATGATTCCCTCTGCAACACCAACCCTCAGTTCCTCAAGGACCGTCCTTGTTATATAGCGTGCCTCCAGTGGCTTTGCCTGGGACAGGACCTCAACAAGTATGTTTATCTTCTTTGACTGTGCCCTATCACCAGAAGCTGATGCCAGGGCCTTCAGTCTGCTGTAAACAAATTCCACTGTCAGGGGTTGTGAAAAAAAGGTTGTTTGAGTTTTTCTGGAGAATAGTTTTTCACTTGCAAGGCCTATATCACCCTGTTCCCTTATTTCGTCCTCGATTTCATCCATCGAAACCCCCACAACCAGGGATATTGCCTTCATGAGCAGCTTTATGCCAACCCCAAGTTCCTCCTCACTCCAGATTGGAAACACCCTGCCAAGCATCAGTATTGTTACATCGGGCAGAAGTTCCTTATCAACACTCCTCAGGAGTTCCGCAAGTATTTCAGTCTTTTCAAGGCGTTTTGTGGTTGATTCAAGTCTGTGGTATACCTCTGCAAGTTCCATATAGAGCAATTCCTTCATCCCCTAAGTAATCTGAACCGTTAAACTCCCATCGACCTTAAAACCATTCTTCAGCACCTACAATTCACAGTCATCCTTGTCTGCTGGCGCTTCCGCCATGTCCCTGAAGTGTTTGAAGAGTTTCCAGGCCCATCCAACGGCCTCTTCATCCCTTGAAAAGAGGAATCTCACGGGATCATAGAGGCCATCAGACATGAATAGGGAAAGGGCCATTGCCGTCTCCGTTATTATGAGGCTGAACCTCAGTTCAGAATCGATGGTGCTGATCTTAACATTTTCCGTAGCTTCAACATGTTCAATTGCATCCACAACATTCTCTGAGAGGATCATCTCGGTCTTTATCCCCGCTTTCAGGAGGTCCCCGTAGAAGGGGTGGTGAACGCCTGAAAGGATCCAGACCCTCCCGGAGTTCATGACGTTCTTTGTAACTACCTCATAGGGCTCTGTGAGGTTCTCGGGTTTTGCCTCGAGGAGTGATACTCCCTCAAGGGATTCTATGCTGTAGAGGAGTGATTCGGGTATGGATCCAAGGTCATGGTCAAGCAGAAAATCCGAGAGTTCCCTGATCACCGAGATTGTCCTTATAATCCCCTGAACCTTCAGAGATATTATCCTGCCGGTTGATGATAGTTCATACTTACGGTTGACCCTGCAGACCAGCCCCTTGTCCTCGAGCTGGTATATGGCATGGAGAATAGTTGATGAACTTGATTTTATGATGGACCTCATCTTAGAGAGTTCCATTGGACCGTCCATGAGGGCCATTAAAACCCTGAGCCTTATCTCGGATGAGAAAAGAAATTTGATATCCTTTCTGACTTCAGTGAAGGCTTCCAGCAAGGTAATGCACTCCTCTATTCAATGAAAACATGGAATTTTCCTGCCACGCCACAGATGGGGCAGGGTTCCGGAGGGATCTTCCTTGCGCAGAGATAACCACAGATGCGACACCTCAGCACAGGTATGTCAAGGCCGGCTGGTGCCCTGCCAGGACCTCTACTCTTTCCCCGCCTCTCGGGTATGGATCTGAACTCAACGTCCTCATCCCTGACATAGAGTCCACAGTAGCATGTCCCGTATTCCTCAATATCATCATCCCTGTAATCACAGGGGCACACTATATCCCTGTCCTCCTCGGGGTTGCCTGATGCGAGTCTGCAGGGGCAGGAATCATAGCCATATCTTTTCCTGTTAACCAGCATCCCCCTGAGCAGTTCCATGACGAATTCCCTGTCAGGATTAAGCTTATAACCTGATTTCTCTGCTGATTCCCTAACCTCTCTGTATAGTTCCTGGAGTTCATCCTTCATGATGATCCCTACCTGAGGGATGATTTTATTGAGAGTGGATCGAATCCCACCACCACTTCCTCATCGTTTATTACAAGTGTGGGGAATGAGAGGGATGGGTTCCACCTCTTAAGCTCCTCAATTACATTCTCACGTTCCTCACCCTCAAGGAGGTCGACGTATATATAATCGTAGGCCACCCCAAGTTCCTCCAGCAGCTCCCGTGTCCTTTTGCACCATCCACATGTGCTGAGTGCAAATAGCCTTACACTGCCCCTTTCAGTACCTTCAACATGCTCGAATCCCATAGGACCACCAGTTTAATTATGGTTCTGATCTCTATTAACCCTTACCAGCATGTTAAGGATCGAGGCTGTGATTCATCTGTCTTCACGCAGTATCCTGAGGGCGCAGTATTCGCCACACATTGAGCACATCTCTGAATCCTCAATTGGGCACTGCATCCTGTATTCATATGGTTTTTTTGAGTCAAAGGCCAGTTTGAACTGTTTATCCCAGTCAAAGGACCTTCTTGCATCAGCCATCTCAAGTTCAGAATCCCATGCGCCCGGTAATTTTCTGGCGGCGTCTGCAGCCTGGGCAGCTATCCTTGATGCAATGACACCCTCAATAACATCCTGAACCCCCGGTATCGCCAGGTGCTCTGCCGGTGTGACGTAACAGAGGAAGTCCGCCCCGTTCATTGCAGCGACGGCCCCGCCTATGGCTGCGCTTATATGGTCATAACCCGGTGCCATGTCTGTGACTATGGGTCCAAGGACATAGAAGGGTGCGCCGTCGCAGACCTCCTTCTGTATCTTCATGTTGGCGGCTATCTGGTCAAGGGGCATGTGACCGGGCCCCTCAACCATGCACTGAACATCTGCATCACGTGCCCTCTCAACGAGTTCTGCAAGTGTGAGGAGCTCACTGATCTGGGGTATATCAGAAGCGTCTGCCAGGCACCCCGGCCTGAGGCCATCCCCGAGGCTGAGTGTGACATCATACTCGTAGGCCACTTCAAGGAGGTACTCATAGTTGCTGTAGAGAGGATTCTCCTCCTGATTCTGCATTATCCAGGCTGCAAGGAATGCTCCTCCCCGGCTAACTATTCCCATTATCCTCCCTGATCTCTGAGCCCTTTCAACGGTTTCCAGGGTGATTCCTGAGTGCACGGTCATGAAGTCAACCCCATCCCGGGCCTGGTTCTCTATGGCCCTGAACATGTCATCCTCATCCATGTCCACCACGGCTCCATCTGACATGAAGGCCTCGACACCGGCCTCGTAGATGGGTACCGTGCCCACAGGAACGTCAACAGCCTCCAGGACCGCTTTCCTGACATCCCTCAGCATGGGGCCTGTGCTGAGGTCCATGACAGCATCTGCACCGTATTCGACAGCTGCAAGTGCCTTATCAACCTCCAGTTCAATGTCCTCCATTTTTGAGGATGAACCGATATTTGCATTGATCTTTGTTGAAAGATTTTCCCCTATGCCGCAGGGTGATGATTCCCGATTAATATTGGAGGGTATCACAATTCGACCGTTTGCAATACCCCTAATAAGCATCTGAATGTCCAGGTTTTCTTTCCGGGCAACCTCCTCCATCTCAGGGGTTATATTGCCCTTTCTTGCTTCTTCCATCTGAGTCACTTTGGATCCCTCAATCTTAATATATGAATATCCATAAAAATAATTTCATGATCAGGAAGCTCCGTGCAAGGGATATAATGCTCCGTGATGTTATTGTTTCCCACCCCGATGACCTTGTCGCAGCCGCCAACCTCAAGATGGTCCGTGCGAACGTGGGTGGTGTCCCTGTTGTGGAGGGTGATAAACTTGTTGGGCTCATAACCCACAGGGACATTCTGCTTGCCGGTGGCGAGGCCCTGAAGCTTCGGGTGAAGGACATAATGAGCCAGGACCTTGTTGTGATTGATGAGGAAACTCCTATAAGCAGGATAAGCCGTATAATGGCAGATACCGGATATCAGAGGATACCGGTTGTCAGGGATGGTAGACTGGTTGGACTGATAACCCAGAGCTGCATAATAAAGGCCCTTGCAGATTATCTCTAGTTTCATACCAGTGGTTGCGGGGAGCCTGAACCTTTCCCTGAATCCTTTATACCACCCATCCTTTTAATTCTGAGTTCAATGAATCTTTTACCATTCTTTGTGCATGCATATACCGGTATGGCTGATCCTACCTTCAGCAGCGCCCTTCTATCAGCTATTCTTCTTATGTATTTTGATGCGCATGATGTTACAACATCGGCTGTGTTAATCACTTTCTCGGCGCCCCTGTAGTCTATCCCGGTCAGGTGAACGGCGAATATGTAGATTTCGCCTCCATCCATTTCCCTCAGCCTCTCTGCCTCTGCCGGGTCAGCCACGGTGACAGCAACCCTATCATAGCCCATCTCAAAGGCCCTTTCAACCCCCTTAACCTGGTCTATCGTGGCTTTTTCGGGGTCAAGGACCTTTTCTGGTCCTATGGATCCTATAACCTCATCCTCAGGTGATGTTTCCACCACTCCTGATATCCTGCCCCCGATTCCCTGTGCAAGTTCGGGTTCGGTGACTATGACTGTGCCTGCACCATCACATACCATGACTGCTGCGTCCACCTCGCCCTCCTCGATGAGTGTTGAGATTATCTCAGAAATGCCAAATGATAGAAAATCCCTCATTCTTAATTCACGATTACCTGTGCACATGCCAAAATCTTTAATGCGAAACTCAATATTTTGACGGATAGCCTCAGATGTGATTTTTTCAATGCCCCGGTACTTATGAAAGAGGGGACAGTAATCGATAAGTGGTTCGGATACATCAACCACCCTTCCATTCCTCACGGTGACACGACTTTTTCCCAGGGCCTCTATTACATGTTCACCCACAGCGAACACCTCAACAGCTTAGGGGTACGGAAACCCATCGGCAGGGTCCGGTTTCAGGATGAGGGAAGCATCGGATCTCAGGAGTGCATTGACGGTTGCACTGAATGAGCAGAGCGTTCCTATACCACATCCAACCCTCCTATCACCAGATAGGATATCCACAGTTATATAATCTTCCATCCTTACATGTTCCCTCACACCGACCCTGGTCATCCTCTGAAGTATCCTGTTTCCGAGGGCACCCATGGATTTCCCGAACCAGAAATGTTTCAGGGGACAGAGGTCACAGTAATTCTTAAAGATGCGGTTCCACTTGCTGCTTCCAAATCCAGCATCTATCTCCGCCCTCACCGTTGCATAGGCTATGCAGCACCCCCAGTTCCTGCCGATGACCTCCCCATTCTCAAGGAGGGATACATGGATCCTGTTCCTCCTCCAGGCGACCCTGCCGGTCACCCCTCTCTCATACTTTTCCATTCCCGTGTTTCTGGATTTCCTGGATGCCATCCTCCTCCTGATTGATGGCACCCTTGAAGCTGCTATGTTTACTGCACAGACCGGGCAGAAACCTGATGCTGCAGATACAATTTCATCACCTTCTGCAGAGTATAGTATGACCTCTATGCCAGGGCCGTCCCTTCTGACCTCAACTGAACCCCCAGCCGACCAGATATCAGATATTATCATGGAGGCTGTGTTAACAACCCTCCCGTAGCCAGACATCTCTGCAACCCGTATCTGGTCTCTCCTGCCTGTCAGGAAGGGCGAGAGTTTATCTGCAGCTTCGTCATCCAGAAATCCTGCATTGATCTCGGCCTCGAGTATCGCCGGGGCCCAGGTTATATCCGAACCCTCCCCCACAGAATCCCCTGAAGGGTCAGTTATCCTGGCCCTGACACCCTCAGGGTACTCTGCTGTTTCAACCATGAAGCCGGTCCTGGAGATATCTGCGAGGACTGCATGACATATCCCACAGGCCCCCTCTGAGAAATCAAGATCATCAGACACATTAAACCCCCGCAAAGAAAATTCATATATAATTATGGTGGCATTTCATAATAATGATTGCACCCCTGACAGAAAAGTTTAAATTTGATGAAAACTGATCTTGTATAAGTCATGCCGGGGTGGCTCAGCTGGTTAGAGCGCACGGCTCATAGGGTATTAAGCAGTGCTCTGACTTTTTCCTGGGATACCGTGAGGCCGCGGGTTCGAATCCCGCCCCCGGCACTTTAACCCCCCATTTTTGCATTCAAAAAAAACTTTTTTATCCTTAAAACAGAAAAGATGAATTCTTCTGAAAAAACAAAAATCACGTTTCTTTAAATTGGAGATAATAAAACCCCTTCCCTGAACCGAACTGTTTTTCGATTTCAGAATGGCTCCAGAGGACCGCCCCAGACATCTGCTTTTCACTGATCTGAAGAATCTTTCCCACAGGATCTCCAGTGATAGGCTCATGCTGCAAGCAGATATAAGGCTGTGGTCCTACAGGATGACCCCCTCATGATTTATATCAACACACACATAGTATTATGCAAGAACATGAAAGAGGGTTTGAATGCCTGAGAGATATGAGGGTATGGCTTACTGGGAGATGGTCAGCCGGCAGATGGGTTTACTTTCAAGGGCAGACCAGTTAAAGCTCAAGGATTCCACTGTTTCTGTGATCGGCTGCGGAGGTATAGGTGGCGCTGCAGTTGAGATGCTTGCACGGATGGGTGTGGGCAGTCTCAGAATAATTGACAGTGACGTCTTTGACGTCTCGAACATCAACAGGCAGCTCATGAGCAGCTTCAGGGACCTCCGGATCCCCAAGGTTGATGTTGCAGCGGAGCGTATTCGCACCGTAAACCCCTTCAGCAGGGTCAAGGTTTATCATGAAATCTTCGATGAAGAAAATGCAGCTGAAATAATACCTGGCAGCGATGCCGTGGTTGATGCCCTTGATAACATAACATCAAGGGTGATTGCATCAAGGAGGTGCACATCAGAGGGAATACCCTTCATTCACGGCGCCATACATGGCTCCATGGGTCAGGTAACTGTATTCAGGGAGGGATCACCATCCTATGAGGAACTCTTCCGTTTGCCATCTGTGGGCCTTGAGCTCACAGCTGATGTGAAGGCGAAGCTCAGAGATCTATCATCAAAAACACCTCCGGTGATAGGTCCCGTGGCAAATATCACCGGCTGCCTCCAGGCAGCGGAGGTTCTCAAGTTGATCACAGGGAGGGGTGATGTGATAGCCGCCCCCCGAATGTTAAAGTTTGATCTCTTTCAGGGCGAACCATTTAAAATTGTTGAACTATCCTGAACAAAAAATATATAAACCAGTAGAAGGAAAGTTACTTCCGGTGAAGTTAAGCTCATGCCATGGAGGCATAACCCATGTCAGATAAGATTGGAAGAATAATAGCTAAAATGGATGAATGCGGCGTTAAATTCGTCCGCCTTCAGTTTGTGGACATACACGGAAAACCAAAGAATATGGCAATACCCCTGGTAAGGCCAGACCAGATAGAGGACATAATAAAGGACGGTCTCCTCTTTGATGGGTCATCAGTTGAGGGGTTCGTGGATATAAACGAGAGCGACCTCGTCCTGAAACCTGACCCCGACACCTTCTCAACACTCCCATGGAGGCCAGAGGAAAAGGGTGTGTGCAGATTCATCTGTGACATATACTGGCCAGACGGAAAACCCTTCGAAGGGGACCCAAGGTACGTCCTCAAGAGGGCCCTCGACAAGTACGCCCACCTTGGATATGAATACAATGTCGGACCGGAACCAGAGTTCTTCATCCTCGACCAGGACGAGGATGGCAACATAATACCCCACGACTGCGGTGCATACTTCGATGTTGAACCGGTGGACCAGGGAACCGACTTCAGGAGAAAACTCGTCATGGACCTTGAGGCCCTTAACTTCGACGTTGAGGTCAGCCACCACGAGGTTGCTCCTGGACAGCACGAGATAGACTTCAAATTCGACAAGGCCCTGAAGACAGCAGACGCAGTTATAACCTTCAAACAGGCCATAAAGGCCATAGTCGACAAGATTGGGTACATGGTAACATTCATGCCAAAGCCATTCTTTGGTGAAAACGGTAGCGGTATGCACTGCCACCAGTCCCTCTTCAAGGATGGTGAAAACGTCTTCTATGACCCTGACACAGAGACACAGCTCTCAGAGGAGGCCCTGTACTTCATAGGGGGGCTTCTGAAACACGCCCCTGCGCTCACAGCTGTCTGTGCTCCAACAGTCAACTCCTACAAGAGACTTGTCCCTGGCTATGAAGCACCGGTCTACATTGCCTACGGCCTTAAAAACAGGTCAACCCTCATCAGGATCCCTGCATCACGTGGAAAGGGTACACGTGTCGAGTTAAGGATGCCTGACCCATCATGCAACCCATACCTTGCATTTGCAGCCATGCTGGAGGCAGGTATGAACGGTATACAGAACAAGATCGACCCCGGTGAACCAACCGAGATCGACGTTTATGAAAAATCAATGAGTGAGCTCAGGGAGATGGGCATCGAGACACTCCCATCAAGCCTCTGGGAGGCATACCATGCCCTAGAGGAGGATGATGTCATCAAGGGCGCCCTTGGTGGTCACGTCTACGAGAAGTTCATGGAGATCAAGCACAGGGAATGGGACGACTACCGTGTGAGGGTCTTCAAGTACGAACTTGAAAGGTACCTTGACATCTAAGCCTCAAAATTTACTTCCTTTTTTTCTTAACCTTTAAATAAACCCTCCCCCTACTTTTTATATGGTGTTTCTGATGGCTGATGAGACCAACCAGAAGATGATGGAGATTTTAAGGATCCTTGCAGAGCATGATGATGTCCTCGGGGCAAAGATAATAGCATCTGAACTCAGGAAGAAAGGGTACAACCTCGGGGAACGGGCCGTCAGATACCACATGCGCATACTTGACGAAAAGGGCTTCACAGAAAGGGTTGGTTATGCTGGAAGGAGAATAACAGAGAAGGGGCTGCAGGAGATAAACCGTGGCCTCGTCTATGACCAGGTCGATTTCATATTCTCAAAGTTTGAGAGCATGATATACAATACAAGCTTCAACCCTGACACCCTCGAGGGGAAGGTTGTCGTTAACACGTCAAGGATATCCCCCCGGTCCATTGAGACCCTCAAACATGTTATGAGAAATGGGCTCTGCCTCAGCCCAAGGGTTAAGCTTGAAAGGGATGGTGATGGGTGCATAATAAGCACCATATGCGGGACAACCGTCGACGGCATCCTGCTCGCCAGTGGCATACCTGTCATACCCCAGTTCGGGGGCCTTGTGAGATTTGAGGACCATCAGCCAGTGAACTTCACAGAGCTCATAGCCTACAAGAAAACATCGATGACACCCCTGGAGGCCTTCACCTCAGAGAACATGACCTCGGTTCTCAGTGTCATTGAGGAGGGGGATGGGCTGGTACCGGCAAATCTCCGCCTCGTGCCAGGGACCGGAAGGGAGGACGCCGTGAAAATTCTGAGGAAACTTGAGGGAATCGGGATATCAGGGGTGCTCAAGGTTGGAGAACCCGGAGAGGACGTCCTGGGTGTCCCGGTTGCAGATGGAATGGTGGGTGTTGCAATCATAGGGGGTATAACTCCCCTCTGCGCCATCCAGGAGGCCGGCTACCGTGCAGAAATTAAACTGGCAGAGAACCTCATAGAATTCCAGAGCCTGAAGCCCCTTGTAAAGCCTGAGAGAAAGTTAATGGTTTCTGCACCTGAAAGGGGTGTCAAGGTCCGCTTCCTCCTGTCAAAGGCCTGGAACCTCATAAACAGAGTGGATTTAAATCCAGAGGACCTTTCAGGGAGGGTTATAGCCAACATATCCCTCATAAGCAGGGATGATCTGGATTATGCCCTTGAAGTCATAGGTCAGGTTCTCAGTGAGAGGCCAGAATTCTCCACCCTCCCCATGATAGGAGTCACCGATGAGGGGGGCATGGCTGGAATTGCAACTGTATGCAGTCTCACACTGGATGGTGTACTGATAAAGAGCGGTATCATGTCCACACCAAAGTACGGGGGTCTGCTTGAGGTCGGCGGCAGGGCCCCCCGCTTTGTTGAGCTCACAGCCTACAGTGGTTCCTCCCTTGACCCCCATGAGATCTACGTATCAAAGAATATGACTGCGGTCCTTGAAGCCCTCAATGGACAGGGCAGGGTCCTTGCGAGTCTGAGGGAGGTCCCGTACCTTGCAAGGGACCATGCTGAGGGCCTGATTGAAGAACTCTCTGAAGCAGGATTCAGTGTGCTCAAAATCGGCGTCCCCGGCGAGATACTGTACAATGCCCGTGTGGAGAAGTATCACGCAGGTATAGTCACACCCGGCGGCCTGAACCCCCTTGCAGCTGTCAGAGAGGCGGGTGTTGAGATAAGGATGAAGGCCATCGAGAGACTCATGGATCTCAGGGAATTCAGATATGTGGATGAAGTGTAAACCTTATTTTTATAAGCACCATAGGTGCATATAATCCAGTGGAAGGTGATCTCTTTGAAAAAGGAAAATAGAATAGCAACCTGTGAGGAACTCTGCAGGTACATAAAGGAGGAGGTGAAGCCCGGGGATACCGTGAGACTATCCCTCGGCCGTGTGTATATACCTGGAAAGGTCGTCACCAACAACGCAGGGGTTCTGCAGATAAAGATCGACAGTGATATGATAAAGGGCCTTACAACAATTGATGTTGAGAAGCTGAAGGAGTACCTCATCGAACTTGAACATGAATGTGAAGGTGGGGTATGCCTGATCGAGGCAGTTGATGAATGAGGTGATACTGTGAATGCAGCCATTCAGATAGTTTCACTCATAGTGGCGGGATTTATACTTGTGAGTCTCATGGCACATTTCATGAACAGAAACGCCGCCTGAAACTTTTTTTAATTTTATTCTGGTCTCGTTGTAAGCTGTTCCATGACCCATAATTGTCTCTCTATCCTCAATGACAGTATTTATACAGCCTCCCTTTGATAACCATGTCCCCCTGAATGAAAGGGCGCATAGTGGATGGACATCCTCGCTGGAACGTACAATCACACAACTCTTTCCTGCATTTGATTCCGCGACTGAAATCTCTCCATCATTAAAACCAAGTTGTGAAAGCGTTCCGGGGTTTAGGTAAATTTCTACAAGACCTTTATGAAAGGTAGGCTCAACGGAACCTACCCACTGTGGTGACATGACTGTTAAAAGCCTTATGGAATTTTCAGGGTGTGCCCCATCATGTTGCTCCATCTCGTAAGGCCTGTCCGATGGTAAATTGAACCTTCCATTGTCTGTATAGAATAAAGGCCCCTCAAATGGGACCGGAGGGAATCCCGGTGATCTGTATGGTTTTTCCAGGAGATCACAAATTTCTATTCCATGATAATCAAGAACCTTTGAAGCTATAATTTCAAGCCACTCCATCCTTGTTCCTTCCATATCAGCAAAACCCATGATCTCTGATAATCTCTGTAAAATCCAGAACTCGGAATGAGATTCACCCAATGGCTTGACTGCAGCGTTTACAGGAGACACGTAGGGGTGACCATAGCTTCCAACAAGGTCTGTTTCCTCCAGAAATGTTGTTGCGGGTAAAAATAGGTCGGCTGTATGTGCTGTATCATTCAAGAAGAGATCCACCATGACAACAAAATCAACTTCTCTTAGCGCATTTAGAGTCTGAATGGAGTTGGGTCCAAGGGTCACGGGATTACCTGCCGTTATAAATACACAGTTAACGGTTGGTGAATTCATATTCACTATTTCCCTTCCAAAAAGGGGCATTGACACTTTTCTACCATTTCCTGCCCCTTCAAGTGTAACAGATTCATCAAAGGCCCCATATTCATCAAAACCGCTGCTCACACCACCTCCACTCACACCTATATACCCTGATATGGCTGCAAGGGCATCTATGAATCTGCAAGCCATATATGAGTTGAAGTACCGCTGCAGACCCCAGCCAAGTATTATGCTGCTTGGCCCATCAGAGTATAGGTGTGCAAGCTTAGAGATTATTTTCAATGGAACCCCACTCAGCTCTGATAATTGATTTAAATTGAATTCATCAAGGATTTCTATATATGAATCAAAATTTTCCGCATGTTTCTCTATGAATCCAGAGTCATGAAGCTCTTCAGCCATGATTATCTTCGCCATTGCTATTGCAAGGTATAGGTCCTTCCCGGCTTCAATCTGACAGTGAATATCTGATTTCACTGCTGTTTGAGTCCTTATGGGATCGATTGTGATAACCCGTGTTCCATGTTTCTGGGCCCTCTTTATTATCCTCCAGAGATTAATGTCTGTGACGGCAGGGTTACGTCCCCATATGAATATGTTCCTGCTGTTAAGGTGATCTGACGGATCATGGGACAGTCTCCTCCCAAAGTCTTTTGATTGAGCTGCTATGGCTGCACCCCCGCATAGAGTTCCCCTGAGAGTTGTTGCTCCTATGAGATTGAAAAACCTCCTGTTGAGGAGTCTCAACGCTGTTCGTGCTCCAAAACCCTGATAATACACTATAGACTCAGCTCCGTGTTCATCCATGCACTCATTCAATTTATCAGAAATCACATGAAGTGCCTCATCCCAGGATATCGTTTTCCACTGCCTCCCATCCCTCTTCAACGGTTTTAATACCCTTCTATCAGAATAGAGCCTCCTTACATGATACCTCGCTGTATTTTTACATATAAATCCCCTTGTGTGTGGGTGAATACTGCTTCCTTCTATGGAATTGACCTTACCCCTGCTCACATTAACTGTAAGACCACATGAACCAGGGCAATCCCTTGTACATGTTGTCAGGACCTTCATTGATTTACATCCAGGTATTTAGTTAAATTAATTGAACTATCTTCAGATCGGTTAAAGATTTCAGTACAGTACCTTGCCACATATACAGTCAGATTCATCTAATTTTATGAGTTGCACCACATTATCATTTCTTTTCAGTCTTATCCCATCAAATTTCCTTATTTAAGGAATATCCTTATTAAATTCAATTTTTATAAGAGTATCCCCATCTACAGGTATTTTAACGTATTTCAAATCATCTGATGCAACAGCTCTCATCAGCGTCACTCACATCGGATATTTCATAACCCTCATCATAGTATCTCTCAATTATCAGGTTGGTGAGGGAATCAACAAATTCTATACCTCCACTGTAACCTGCAATTCTTATCCTCTGGGAACCAAGTCTATCATAAACCGGGAAGCCGACCCTCATGAGGGGTATTCCATTTTCTTCTGCCGCTCTACCACAGTAAGAGTTCCCTATGAGAACATCAATGGGTTTTTCTGAAATATATGACTGTAAATCAAATATATCCGCGCCACTCATGGCCATACACTTGAAACCGTATTCCTTTTGAAGTTGGCTAATTTTCTCATTGAAATATATGCTCTCTGAACCTGTAAAAACGGCTGAAGGTGTCATTCCCATCTCAAGGACCATGGAAGTGATTGCCACTGCATATCCAGGGTCTGTGAAGATTGCAACATTCCTTCCATAGGTATACTGATGGGCATCAATCATGGCATCAATCAGGCGTCCCCTGTCCCTCATGAGGGACTGTGAAATACTTGCATCAAAGAGCTCCGTTAACTTACCTATGAAACGATCGGTGTTTTCAAGACCTGCTGGGATCTCAAGACCGATATTTTTAATCCCATATCTACCTTCAAGTACCCGACCGCCTTTACATCCTCCAAGACTTAGTGTTGCCATGGAGTTAGAGGCCCCCTCTATTTTACTTATGGGTGTTCCGTGCCGCGTTATGAAGTAGGGATCTCCATTGAATGGTTCATCAAGGGATTCTGAGGTATCAGTTATCATGAGGAATTCCGTTCCCATACTCCTAAGAATACTCTTTAACTCATATGTGTCGGCTGGGCTCATGATGCCATTTATAACGTTAACCCTCTCTATCTGATCTGAGGGATCCCCTGCGATGGATCTGAGGATGGAGGTGACTGCCATGTCATAGCCATCCACATGGGACCCTTTGAAGCCAGGTGTTGAAACCGGAATTATTCGGGATTCCGATCCCGCATCCCTGTAGATCCTCACAATCCTGTTGATGTCGTCCCCTATGGTCTCTGAAAGGCAACCTGAGATAACACCTATGACCTCCGGTTTGTAATTTTCCTCAACCGTTCTTATAGCCTTCAGAAGGTTTTTTTCTCCACCGTATACAACCGTTGCCTCGTTCAATGAGCTTGATGCAATGTTAACTGGTTCCCTGAAATGCCTCGTTATCTGAAACCTCATATATGTACTGCATCCCTGCGAACCATGTATTAGTGGCATCGCTCCCCTGACTCCAAGGAAAGCCATGACGGCGCCAAGTGGCTGGCAGATCCTTCCGGGGTTTATTGTTATGTTTCTATTCATAACCGTACTCAACTCCGCAATTTAGAAAGGTTCTTGGTGCTGCCAGTTTCCATACTCTGCTGTTTACAGCCTTATCAACTTCCTCTGCAAAATTCAAAAATCCCCTGAAACATGAAAAGGGCTTTATCCTGTCATGATTAAATTCACAGAAAGGTATGCCAAGTTTGTATGAGAGGTATTTCTCTTTAGCTCCTGAGACAAAAAGATCTGGTCGATATTTATTCAACAACCTTGAAAGTTCAACTGGATTGGCGTCATCGAATAGTATGAGCTCTCTGCCAGATTTCTCCATTATTCGAAGGTAATCGTTGGGCAGACCATTCTGGGTTCCGCTCATGATAACCTCCATTCCCAGATCTTCAAATGCCCTTATGAGTGACCACGCCTTGTTACCTCCTACGTATATGGCCACCTTCTTTCCCTCAAGGGTATTCCTGTATCTGGCAACCTTCCTCTTTGTTTCCTCAACCATTCCAAGTACCCATTTCTCTGCTAATTCCAGTCCAAAGAACTCTGAAATTGAAATGAGGGAATCCATGGTTTCCCTCATACCAAAAAAATTGACGTTGATGTGTGGTGTTCCATGCCTTTTTTCCATCTCCTCTGCGATGTATCCAGATGATTTGCTGCACTGTACAAGGTTAAGCTGGGCTTTGTGGGCGGCTGAAATCTCAGCCACGGTTGAATCACCGGTTATGGATGCAACAACCTTAACGCCCATTTTCTCAAGGAGCCTCTTTATCTCCCATAAATCCCCCGCCACATTGAATTCGCCCACAAGATTAACTGACCTTTCCCCTACTTCGGCATCTCCACGACCTATAACGTGATCAAGAAGGACATCACAGGCAAGCTGATGGCCTAAGGATTTATTGAAACTCCTAAAACCCTCAGACTGTACGGGTATTACCCATTTTCCCGTTTTATATTCTGCATTTCTGCATACGGCGGTGATATCATCGCCTATGACACCTGAAACACATGTGGAGTACACGAATATTGCTGATGGAGAGTAAATTTCGTCCACTTCAAGTATGCATTTGAGAAGTCTGTCCTCACCGCCAAAGACCACATCCTTCTCCTCAAGGTTCGTGGAGAATCCCGTCTTGTACAGATCTGACTTTGAACTTCTGCTGCCCCTTATATCCCATGTACATGCCGCGCATCCAACAGGTCCATGGACTATGTGAGCTGCATCTGTTATCGGCATAAGAACAACCCTTGCGCCTCCGTATACACATGATCTCTGAGTAACCATACCCGGTACTGATGCCTTATTGCAGCATGGACCTCCCCCTCCACTCCTTTTGAAGTGTCCTCTCCTTGAGGGGATGGTGTCGATTACCCTATCAACATGCCCCACCTGGAATTCAAGGTTACTTCCAGGAAATTCTTTATTATTGCTGGAGTTTCCAGTGCTGTGGTTCATAGTATTCTCTCAGTACTGTGTTTGTTATTCTGTTTAGAAGATTGACAGATCCACGGTAACCCACAACAGGAATCCTGTGATACCCAACTCTATCATATACAGGAAAGCCCATCCTTACAAGGGGTATTCCAAGATCCCTTGCTATAAGCCTTCCATCCGAATTCCCTATCATAAAGTCCACAGGTTCCTCTGTAAGTTCTCTTTCAAGTGCCCTCAGATCTGAGTTTATCATGACGTTTATCCTTTCATCTGCCTCGGATGCCACTCTTTTCATTCCCTCCCTGAAGATTTCATTATCGACACCGACACATGCATAGAGTGGTGTGATTCCAAGTTCACAGAGGAACCTTGACACACCCATTACCATGTCGGGATCCCCGTAAACAGCTGCTGTCCTTCCAAAGAGATATCTTGAGCTAATATCTGCCATTGAATCAATGAGGATACCTCTTTCATCCAGAAGCTCTTCGCTCACATCTACTTCTGCTATTCTCGCCAATGAACGGACGAAATCGTCTGTATTCCTGACACCAATGGGTATGTGGTGCTCCTTGGGAATATTGAAACGCTTTTTAAGTGTTTCTGATGCTTCATTTCCATACATTGACATTGAAAGTGTTCCTATACTGTTTGAGGATTCCTCTATATCAGAAACCACTGTTCCACCCTTAGGATAGAATGGCATTTTCTCTGTCTTTGATGGTCGTAGTGGTGAATCGAATGGATCCGAAGTGTCTGTGAGTATAATGGGGTCGACGTCCATCAACTCAAAGATGTGCCTTATCTCCCGTATATCACCCGGGTTAACAATACCTGGTATCAGGTTGATCCTCTCATTGCAGTCCCCCTCATCAACTGCAAGAGTATCTATAAACGATTTTAGGGCATTTCCATATCCTCTTAAGTGATGTTCAACAAAGCTTGGTGTTGATATGCTAACCATCCTTGTTCTGAATCTTTCTCCAAGTTCTTCTCTTAATTCAGCCTCCGCAACCCTCAGGAATCCATCCACATCGTCACCAGTTATCTCACTTGAACAGGTCGTTACAATTCCTACGAGTTCTGGCCTGAATCTCTTCACAAGATTTTTAACACCATCTATGAGGTTGCTCCTGCCTCCAAAAACCGCAGCATCCTCATGAAGCGATGTGACAGCTATTTCAGCCGGTTCACGGAAGTGCCTATTAAGACCATACCTCACAAAGGTGCTGCAACCCTGCGAACCATGGACTATGGGGAGACCCCTCCGTATGCCAAGGGTTGCGAACATTGCCCCGAATGGCTGACAGGTCACAAGAGGGTTTACCACAAGTTCCCTTGTTCTTTCCATCACATTTATTTCTGACATTCAATCACCTGCCTCAAATTCAAGGAGATCCCAGACAGGACTGTATATTGATGCATACATGTCCCTTGCGAGATTCAGGAACCCCTCAAAACCTATGTAAGGTCCATTTTCGTAGGAATGGATGAGAACGCATGGTACACCAAGTTTATGGGCAAGATACTTCTCCTTTATACCTGAAAGGATGATATCTGGCCTGTATTTTTCAATGATTTCCTCAAGTTCCAGTGAGTTTGGGTCATCAACTATCACCGTATTTTCTCCGACCCTTTTCTTGATTTTTTCATAGCCGTCTTCGTGTTCGAACATTGTTGAAACTGCAACTACCTCCATTCCAAGTTCATCCTCAAGGGGGCGTGGAAGGTGCCAGTTCTTAGGACCCCCTGAAAATACCCAGACCTTCTTACCAGCCAATTTATTACGAAGATATTCAATTTCGGGGCCTATCTTCTCCATCCTATCCTTTATGACCTCCTCTGCCCTTTCAGGAATCCCAAAGTATTCCCCTGTAGCCATGAGATTCCTCTTGCAGTATTCTATTCCAAAGAAATCAACCTTCATGTATGGAACATTGTAACGTTCCTCCAGAAGCCTTGCAATATATGTGGCTGAACGCTGACACCGGACCAGGCTAAGCTTAGCTCTGTGCATCCATTTTATCTCATCATGGCAGCAGTCTCCAGTGAATGTGCTGAGGACATTTATTCCCATCTCCTCGAAGTATCTCTTGAGAACCCAGAGGTCACCATCGATGTTGTACTCTCCTATGAGGTTTACATCATAGTCTGTTACTACCGGAGGCTCTGCGGTTCCCACAAGGTTCTCAAACAGTGTGTAGTTTGCAACCTGATGCCCCTTTGACTGTGTTGGACCCGCAAACCCGGGGGCATTTATTGCAACCACGTCCTTCCCTATTTCTTCTGAAACCTCCCTTGAAACGGCTTCAATATCATCTCCTATGAGACCGGTTGTGCATGTTGCATATGTGTAAACAGCATTTGCCTCTGGGAATTCTTTAGCAGCCTCGATGATGCATCTTTTGAGTTTATCCATACCCCCAAACACAACATCTGTCTCTGTGAGATTTGTGCCCGTTATATACTTCAGGTTGAAGTTTTCAATGGGAAAAAGGCTGCCATCAGGCATTTCCTGTGATGTGGGATACCTCTTTGTACCGTAGCCATATGCTGTGCATCCAACAGGGGAATGGATAACATGCAGAGCATCCTTTATTGCACCGGTTATGACACCCTTCGCACCCGCAAAGGCGCAGCCCCTCTCAGTCATGCAACCAGGGATTGTCTTTGTGTTACATAAGGGCAGATCCTCTTCGGGATCTTCCTTCTTCTTTATATAGACATGTTTTTTTCTCTCAGGTATTTCAGCGTCAACATCAAACAGTTTAAATGGCATTTTAAATCATCCTTCAAGTAAGTCCATTCAATTCACTCTATTGAAGTGCCACATCCCCATTCTCGCCGGTTCTTATCCTTACAGCATCATCCACTGGGCATACAAAGATTTTACCATCCCCAATATTGCCTGTGTGGTTTACCTTCATTATGGCCTCCACAACCAGCTCCACGTCCCTGTCTTCAACCATGATGCTGATCATCCTCTTAGGAATATACCTCATTGTACCTCTCGACTCTTCAATACCCTCTGGAGGAAAGGGGATGTTAACATCGTCAATTATGGCCCTCTGATGCCCCCTTCCCAGGACTCTTCTGGCGTTCATGGCGGGAAACCCGAGGACTTCAAGGACATCCCTGGTCTTTTTCATTTTGTTTGACCTTATTATGGCTATTATCTCCTTCATTAAAACACCTAAAGACCCTCTTCCCTTGTCCTGATGGTATATGCACTTTCCACGGGACTTACAAAGATTTTACCATCCCCAATGTTACCTGTGAATGCTGTTTCATGGACGGTGTTTATGACCTTCTCTGCATCACTGTCATCCACAACTATGAGGAGCATGGTCTTTGGTAACTCCTCATAGTAGATCTCATCAAGGCGTATCCCCCTCTGTTTACCTCTCCCTGCAACATCCATTTTTGTTAGGGCTGGAAATCCAGCTTTATCGAGGGCATCAATCACCTCTTCAGACTTCTCTGGTCTTATTATGGCCCTTATCATCTTCATCTTTAACACCTAATCCATAACTCCGTATTTTACAACGAGTTCCTCCATTTCATCCATTGTCATTGGTTCAGGTATCACGAAGTCCTTGTTTTCAATTATTTTCCTTGCGAGTTCCCTGTACTCCTGGGACTGGTTACACTCTGGATCGAATTCTATGACCGATTTTTTGTTGAATTCAGCCTTCTGTACTATGTTGTCCCTTGGAACAAAGTGTATCATCTGTGTACCTATTCTTTCACAGAATTCTTCAAGAAGCTCTTTCTCCCCATCAACGTTTCTGCTGTTGCATATTATGCCCCCGAGACGCACTCCGCTCTGCCTGGCATATTTAACCATCCCTTTACAGATGTTATTGGCTGCATAGAGTGCCATCATCTCCCCAGATGCCACTATGTATATCTCTTCCGCTTTCCCATCCCTAACAGGCATTGCAAAGCCCCCACACACAACGTCACCCAGTACATCAAAAAATACAAAGTCCAGGTCCTTCTCATAGACTCCATGTCTTTCCATGAGGGTTATTGCAGTTATGACCCCCCTGCCAGCGCATCCTACGCCGGGTTCAGGACCTCCTGATTCAACACATTTTATTCCCCCAAAGCCTGTTTCAATAACCTTATCCGGTGTACATGCGACCTCTCCAAGTTCACGGAGGGTATCCATCATTGTTGTCTGCATTTTACCTCCAAGTATCAGGCGTGTGCTATCTGCCTTTGGGTCACATCCATGGATCATCACATTTTTACCATGGAAGTAGCTCATTGCAGCTGCAGTGTTTTGCTGTGTTGTGGATTTTCCGATTCCACCCTTTCCATATATCGCGATTTTTCTTACCATGCACCATTCACCATCTTCAACATTGCCGGAAGTATGCTTCTGCCTTCCGACAATTTTCAATTGTTGAAACATCTATTTAAATTTTTTGGTAAATGGTTAAAATAAAGAACAAAAAAGCAAAAACTGAACAGTTTTCATGAGAAGAAAATGGGAAAAATAGAATTTATTTAGGATCGGACCTACTTAGAGGCCTTATACTCCCTTACCTTCTCAAGAAGTTTCTCGAGGATCTCCCTGTCTGAGAGGAGGTCTGTGTCAACGACCTTCTTCATCCTTATAGGGACACCCTCCATACGGTAGGCGGTACCCTCTGCCTCCATACCCACGATGGCCGGTGGAATTATGATATCAGCCATCTCGGTTGTTGGGGTCCTGTGGGGTTCAATGGCAATCACAGGGATTTCAGCCATCCTCTCAAGGGCCCTCTGCGGGAAGTGGGCTCCCGGGTCAGAGGCTATCACCATCATGGAGTCAGCTTCCCTGTTCTGGAGAAGGTCGTTTGCACCTGTCTCACCAGGGTTGTACCTGGGTTCGCCCTCTGAGAAGTCAACACAGAAGGGGTATCCGCTCTCCCAGGTGCAGACCTGGTTGAACCCTGTAACGTTGTAGTGACCCCTCATGGGTATGAGTGTCCACTTGGCGTAGTCGTTGAGGTCCTGCACCATCATAATGGCTGTGTCGATGTTCCTGTGCTTACCCCTGCTGTGGGTTATACCCATACCGAAGAAGAGTATACCGAACTGTGCGTTTTTGAGTACCTCAACTGCCTCCTCGATCTGTTCCCTTGGAACACCTGCCACCTCATCGTAGAGTATCTCATGTCCAAGCAGGCATGACCTCATTGCATCGAGGAGTTCATAGTCATGGTCAAAGTCGAGCTGCAGGTGTATGTCTGCAAGCTTTGCACTGTCAGTTTTCCTTGGATCCACCACTATGAGTGTCCTGTCTGATCTTCCCCTTTCCCTGAAGAATCCGCGGGCGAAGACGTTCCTTGACATGTGCCTGGGGTGGGCGTGCATCGGGTTGCATCCCAAGTATACCACAACATCTGCCCTGTTTTTGACCTCACCGAAGGTACAGATTGGGTAACCCACGTCCTGGAGGGCGAGGACTGATGGTCCATGGCATACTGATGCTGTGTTGTCGATTACTGCACCGGCCTCCTCTGCAAGTTCAACCCCGACGGCCTGTGCCTCGCACTCGGTACAGCTCCAACCATACATTAATGGTCTTTTTGATTCTGCAAGAATCTTTGCTGCCTTGTCTATGGCCTCGTCGTAACTAACCTCGACGAATTCTCCGTTCTTTCTTATGAGTGGTTTGGTGTACCTCATTGCACCCTCTGCATGCACGAACTTACTGTGACCTATCCTGCATGCGTTGATGGTTCCAACGATCTCGTTGCCCTCAACCTTACATATGATGTCGTCACAGAGGGTTCCGCAGAAGGGGCAGACCACATTTTTCACATATTCCATGATAATTACCTCCAAGAAAGTTTAGGGTTCTATGTGGCCGTTGCATCCGACAGCCGCATAGACCATACCCTTAGCTCCTTTAATTGCGTGATCTCCTTCAAACTTGTAGTATGCTCCAGGGAAGGTTTCCCCGTTAACCTCTATGTCCTTTTCAACACCGAGGTACTTGAATCCTGGGAGGAATTCCTCTATCATTCCCTTGACGACTATTGTCCCGCCTGCCATTTCACCGCCGACCCTTGCAACGGCGTTGCCCTCAATTATTATGAGGCCGTTGTTCATGTGTATTCCAGGCATTATGTTAACATCACCCTTGATGATGATTTTGCCGCCGTTCATGTACTCTCCGATCTCGTTTCCAGCGTTTCCATGTACGGTTATGACTCCACCGCTCATACCTCTCCAGTCACCACGGTAGGAGGATCCGACGTAGTCGCCCGCATCTCCGAAGATTTCGAGTTCTCCTCCTCTCATGTCCTGTCCTGCCCAGGATTTTGCGTTGCCTTCCACTGTGATCTTACCGCCCTTCATACCTGCGCCGACGTACATGTTCACGTTACCCTTCACCAGGATTTCACCGGCGGTCATATCCTGGCCTATCCTCTTGGTGTTGTAGACATCGCCGTCGATTATGATTTTTATGTCGGCTGCTGAGTCTGCTGGTTCACCGCTGACCTCGAAGAAGTCTCCAAGCTTAACTACCTCGTTACCGTGCATTATCTGGATGTTCCTGATCTCATCTATTGACTTTCCTGCGAAGACATCAGGTTTGATGTTTGGTGCCTCCAGTGGCACTTCGGGCTGTTCCTTTGGAGTTAGTATTATTTCACTCATAACATCACCCCTTTAACTGGAGCAGATTTTGGCAGGTACTCGTCCTGCACAGGGTAGTTTGCAAAGTTGACAGAGTAGTACTGTTTGAATTTGCTCTCAACACTGGCGAGAACCTCGTTGTAGAGGGACTCATCCACCTGGGTGTCAATCCAGTAGGTCCTTCCGTGTGGTGAGGCCACAACTTCTCCGTCCTTAACAACTATTTCTCCGTCCTTGAGGACGTATGCTGCCCTTGAGAATCCTTCCTCAATGGCCATGTAATCTGCTGATGGATCGACTGTTTCAGGGTTGATGTTGTAGACTGCTATATCTGCATCTGCACCTGCGCCGAGGTGTCCCTTGGTTTCGCTGAGACCCAGGACCTTTGCAGATGTTACCCTTGTGATCTGTGCTATCTCTGAGAAGGTGTACTCCCTGTCGATTGTTGCTATTGTACTCTTCCTCTGGGCCCACTTGTGCAGTTCTCCCTCAATGAGGTTCATCCTGTACTTGTTGCTCATGAGCCATGCGATGACCCTGGGGTACCGTGTGAATGGCCCTGCATTTGGACTGTCTGTTGTGAGGCACACCTTGCCGGGGTCGTCTATGAGGAGGAAGAGTTCCATTCCGATTGCCCACTGGACCGCTGGGACCGGTGCCCTTGCAGAGTATATGAATGGTACGACACCTGAACCTGTTTCGAGTTCCACGTCACAGTTTGCCCATTTGAGGCCGTTGAGTGAGTGGAGGTCGTATTCCATTGGACCGTCTGCGGTCATGGTGGTTGTCTCATCCAGGGTTATCTGACCAACGTCTATCACAACATGGTCGTTCCTGTTTACATAGTCAGCAACCTTTGGTGCCTCTGATACGAAGTCCCTCCAGGTTGTTCCACCGTAGCTGTGGAACTGGACATGGGTTGCATAGAGTACTGTGTCCCTTTCACCGGTTGCAGGGTCTGGTTTTATGTTCTTTGGCACGTCAAAGGATGCCAGGGTTGTCTCGTAGTTTCCAGGGTGTCCAAGGTCGTTACAGTGGAGGTGTATTGAGTGTGGTAGCTGGAGTTTCTCGTTGACCTCTGCGAGTCCCTTTATGATCTCTGCGGGCGTTATGTCAAAGTAGGGTGCGGGGTCATAGATTCCGTGGACGTTTCCACCCCATCCCCATGCCTCTGTACCGGCAGGGTTAACTATCTTTATTGCGTAACCTTTGGTGGCCCTGAGGAGCCATGATGCGTAGGCTGCACAGGCATCCACGTCGCCATCCTTCAGGTACTCCATCACGAACCAGTTGTTACCGAACAGTGGGTATGCTGCGTGGTCTATTATCGGTGTGTCGTGGAATTCCTCATGGGTGTGCCTTGCAAGCAGTGGTGGCATGGCTGCCTCCATTGCTGTGGTGTAACCCATCTGGGCGTACCTGTAACCTGTCATGAAGGTTGATGGTACTGAGAAACCGCTTCCGGCCCTTCCGGCCCTGAATTTTTCAGCGTCCCTGCGGCTGTCCTCTGGCCTGTACATCCTTCCCACGTTGACCTTTGCACCGGCTATGTGGGAGTGAGGGTCGACACCTCCTGGCATCACCATTTTTCCAGATGCATCAATGACCTTTGCGCTGTCACTGACGCTTTCAACTATTTTACCATCCTTGACGCAGATGTCCATCTTTTCTCCATCGACGTTGTTAAGAGGACAGTAAACAAATCCGTTTTTGATTATGTATTCCATTTGAATCCTCCCGCTGAGCTTTAGATCTGACCTACCTTACCGTAGACCTTCATGAGGGTTGGCATGTCAGGAACCTCTTCATCGGTGGGTATGATCTCCACCGGTATGTTCTTAAAGCTGGGTGTTGCTGTTGAATCAGTATCTGGCCTTATAACCCTGTTGGCCCAGGGCCCCATTGGTATGTAAACCATTCCCTCTGGGAGTGGCTCCTTAGCTTCAACAGCCTTTACAACGACATCCCCATATTCTGAGATGACCTTCACGTTGTCTCCTTCGCTTATTCCGAGCTGCTTCATCATGTCAGGGTTCATCTGAATTATGGCAGCTGCATCGACGTACATCTTAAGGTCCTTACCGGACTCTATAGCCTGTCCCTGCCAGATGGTCCTTCCTGTGTTTAGTATGACTCTCATTCTAATTCCTCCAGCCTGATTGCATCAACAGGGCAGCTTTCAACACATGTGCCGCACTTTCCACAGAGATCAGGGTTCTTTATGTTAACAACCCCGTCCTCAACTATCATGATGATCTCCACATCATCTGTTGGCCCCTTTCCACCTGCAACCTCGGGGCTTCTGAGGGCGTTCACTGGACATGCGATCACGCAGTTTCCACATCCATGGCAGAGTTCAGGGTATGCCTTAAGTCCTATTGCCATCTGATTACCTCCATTTATTTGAGTAATGATTCAAAGGCGTTCTTCCAGGCCTTTGATTTGATTGGAGTGGTATTTATCCTGCTCCTCTTAACCTCTATTGCGTCAACGGGACATGACCTCTCACATGCGCCGCAGTATATGCAGAACCTTTCGTCCTTGTAGAGCTTGGCTGGTTTTTCACCTGGTTTTTCTGGTTTAGGGAATGATAAAACGTTGCATGGGCATGCCATCACACAGGTTTCACAGGCCTGGCAGGTGTCCTCGTCGATTATGAGTTCTCCCTCGAAGGGCTTTGTCACCGTTGCAGCGTCAACAGGGCATATCTCCTGGCACCATCCACAGTTCACACAGAGTTCAGGGTCGATGTAGGAGGTTCCTGTGACCTCCGGGACCTTGATCTCGTATTCACCGTATGGGCATATCCTGCAGACCTGAGTTATGGCGTCAACAGGGCATATCCTCTTACATATACCGCAGTGGACACATTTATCCTCATCGACTCGTATGTCAGTCGCGACTGCTGGACTTGAGGAGGTCGGCACCTGGTGGTCTATCTCTATCGCATCAACCGGACACATCTCCTCACACATTCCACAGTAGATACAGGTTTCCTTGTCTATCTCGATCTCACCTGTTATGAGGTCCTTCCTTTCGGGCAGGTCCCTTGTTATGGTTATGGCATCCTGTGGACATGCTGTTTCACAGGCCTTGCACTGTATACATGTTTCATCATCTATCTCAGCTGATTTGATGATTTTTGGGTATTCTGCAAGTTCCTTTATTGATGTTCCGTCAATCTGAAGGTCCAGTGCCTGGAATGGGCAGATTGAGCTGCACATACCGCAGAGGACGCATTTGTTCTCATCGATGCATATCTTTGACTCGTCCTGTTCGGTTCTCACCATTGCGCCTGTCGGGTTGACTTCAATGGCGTTCACAGGACATATCTCACCGCAGAGTCCGCAAACAGCGCAGAGGCAATCCTGGAAGATTAACTTTCTGTTTTCTTCACCGGTTCGCTCCACGGTAATGTTCTTACCTTCAATTACTTCGGTTGTTTCCATCAAGTTCTACCTCCTTTATTTCTATAGAATCAGTTGGACACATATCAACACAGATGAGACACCCGCAGCACCATTCGGATTCTATATGTGCCTTGAGGTCTCTTAAACTTATGGCCTTCATAAGGCATGTGTCCACACATAGCCCGCACCCAATACATGAGTTCCTGACCTTTCCCTGGAATTTCTGCTTCTGGCATGTCCTTATGATGGTCCTTGTCATCTCTGTGTTCTGTGTAAGGGAGTGGGTGAGAAGAAGGAAGTCCCTTGGACACATCTCTGTTATTACCTTTGCAACCTCTATTGACCTCCAGGAGAGGTTCCTGCCGTTGAGGTAGTGAGAAACAGTTGATCTGTTCATGTTGAGAGCCTTAGCTATCTCTCTCTGTGAATGGCCCTGCTTTGTCAGATTTACAGCTGCTATGTATTTGAGTCCAGAAACTATATGTTTCGGCATAGGGTCACCATGTGTGTTAATCACACATTTAGCCGCCGTCCATATAATAATTTTCTACAAAAATCAAATAGAAAAATATATATATAGGTGTGTGGTTACTCCACAGGTCTTATGCTGACGGGTGTGAATTTCAGTTCAGGCATCCCTGATACCGGGTCACGATCTCCCCCTGTGAGGACATTCGCCGGGGTCTCTGCAAAGTGGAATGTCATGAAGACAACACCCTCCATGACATCCCCTGAAACCCTTGCCCTCACCTCCAGAGAGCCCCCCTCTGATTTCACGAGGACCGTGCCGCCATCCTCAACTCCGAGTTTTGCTGCATCCAGAGGGTTAATGAGAAGTTCCTCCCTGTCAGAGAATGAATCAAGTTCTGGCACGCGCCCTGTCATGGATCTTGTATGGTACTGGTAGAGATTGCGGCCGGTTACAAGGACCATCGGATACTCCTCTGATACCTCCCCTACATGATACCCTGGCAGTAAAAATGACGCCCTCCCTGTGGGTGTTGAGAATCTCTCAGAATGCAGGTACTGTGTGCCCCCATGCTCATAAGATGTGCAGGGCCACTGTATACCACCATCCTGAAGCCGCTCATGTGATATGCCGGCATATGATGGCACGAGTGCTGCTATCTCCTTGAATATCTCCGATGATGAAGCATAATCAAAGCCCTCAGCCCCCATCTTCTCTGCCAGCATGCAGATTATCTCCCAGTCAGTCCTTGCTTCTCCAGGGGCATCCAGGGCCTTCCTGATCAGCTGAACCCTCCTCTCGGTGTTGGTGAATGTCCCATCCTTCTCTGCCCATGCACATGCCGGAAGGACCACATCAGCGAGTTCAGCAGTCTCGGTCATGAATATGTCCTGGACAACAAGAAAATCAAGACTTTCAAGTGCCTTCCGGGTCTTCTCAGTTTCAGGTTCGCTCAGGAGGGGATTCTCGCCCATTATGTACATGGCCCTCAAACGTCCCTCAAGGGCTGCGTCAAACATCTCGGGTAGCGTCATTCCGGGCCCCGGTATGGTTGAACCCCATTTATCAGAGAATCTGAAGGAGTCGTCAAGGGTCTGGTAGCCAGGTAGAAGGTCCGGGAGCGCCCCCATATCACAGGCCCCCTGGACGTTGTTCTGGCCCCTGAGGGGATTTATACCTGCCGATGGTTTCCCGAGGTTCCCTGTGAGGAGGGCGAGGTTGCTAAGTGCGATTACATTGTCAGTACCGTGAGCGTGCTGGGTGATACCCATTGAGTATATGATGGATGCCGGCTTTTTTGAGGCGTAGGTGATTGCAGCCCTCCTCATATCCTCTACCCCAACACCGGTGAGGCTTTCAACCTCCTCAAGGTCCAGTGCCATGACTGCATCCCTGAATTCATCAAAGTTCTCTGTCCTTGACTCAATGAATTCTGTGTCATGGAGGCCCTCCTCAATGATGAAGCGACACATGGCCATGATCAGTGGGATGTCAGAGCCAGGCCGGTTCTGGAGGTGGATGTCTGCAAGCTCCGAGATCCTCGTCCTCCTCGGGTCAATGACCACCAGCTTTGCACCTGACCTGATGGCCCTGATTACACTGTAGGCCGTTAGGGGGTGTGTCTCGGTGGGGTTGGTCCCCACCGCCAGGATGCATGCTGAATCCTCAAGTTCAGCTATTGAGTTTGTCATTGCACCGCTACCCAGCGTCATGCTGAGGCTCCTTACGGAGGGTGCATGGCAGAGCCTTGCGCAGTGGTCGATGTTACCGGATAACATCACAGCCCTTGTAAACTTCTGGAGGATGTAGTTCTCCTCATTGGTGCACTTTGCAGATGCAACTGCAGCAAACTCCTCACCACTATATTCTGATAGCCTCTCGGCCACGGTGGATAATGCCTCATCCCATTCAACCTCAACGAATCTACCATCAACCTTTATGAGTGGCTTTTTAAGTCTTTCAGGGCTGTTTACAAACTTCAATGCAAATCTGCCCTTAACACATAGTTTACCCCTGTTAACGGGATTATCAGGGTCACCCCTTGAACTAACAACCCTGTCCCCCCTCACACCGAGGTAGATGCCGCAGCCAGCACCACAGTATGGGCATACCGTCTTCACCTCTGTGAAGGGTTTCTCTTCCCGTGAAACAAGGGCCCCCACAGGGCAGACCTCCACACATTCCCCGCAGGATACACAGCTCGATTCAGTGATGGCCCTGTCCATGAAGGTGGATATCCTTGTGTCATGTCCCCTGTAGGCGAAGTCTATGGCCTCTGCACCAGTAGCACGACAGACCCTTACGCATAAACCGCAAAGAATGCACTTATCATGGTTTCTAATGAAAAAGGGGTTTGATTCATCTGGTTCTGATTCAGGCAGATCCTGTCTGAGTCTCGAAAGGTCATCCTCTGTCAGATTAAGATAGGATGAGACCTCCTGGAGACTGCAGTCCCCTGACGAGGGGCATGAAAGGCAATCCCTGCTGTGCTCTGATATCAGGAGGGATACCACGGTCCTCCGGATATTATTTATCCTCTCTGATTCAGATATGAATTCCGCGCCATCCTCTACAGGAGTTTCACAGGCCGTTACAAGGCGTCCATCAGTGTTCTCCACCAGACACAGCCTGCATCCCCCAAAGGGTTCGATACCCTCCCTGAAGCAGAGGTGAGGGATGTATATGTCATTTGCAAGGGCCGCCTCAAGGACGGTCATTCCAGGTTCAGCCTCAAGTTCCCTTCCATCTATTCTAAATTTAACAGTCCCCTTCATGTTATCTTCAGTGTCCTTTTTATGGTGAAACTTTATCATGATGCACAGATAAAGGTTATGAGTAGAGAGTGAGGTGAAGAGGATGAAGATCATTGGCGTTACCGGTACAAAGGACACCGGAAAGACCACCCTTGTGGAGAAAATCGTGGAGAAACTCACCGGGGAGGGCTACAGGGTCGCTACACTTAAACATACCCATACCGGCTTTGATTTCCCTGGAAAGGATACTGATAAGCACAGGAGGGCCGGTGCAGAGATCGTTGCCGGGAGTGGTAGGGAAACCTTCTTCCTCCTTGAAAGGGAGATGGATCTTGAGGAGATAGCTGGCACCCTTGAGATCCTTGATGACCTGGACTTCCTCATAGTTGAGGGCTTCAAGGAGATGGAGTATGCCAGCATATCAACCTCCACCCCCGGAGAATTCACAGTGAAGGTTGTTGATCCATTCTCACTGGAGGATGTGGATGAGCTCATCGATCTCATAAAAAAGAGGAGTTACGGGCTGTTGCAGAACCTCAACTGCAAAAAATGCGGGTTCAGTTCATGCAGAGAGTTCAGAGAGGCCAAGATCCGTGGCGAGGCTGATGATATCGACTGCAGGAGTCAGCCGGAGAGGGTTCTCCTGAGGATCGATGGAAAACCTGTCCCCCTGAACCCCTTCGTCCAGGAGTTCATATCAAAGACAGTTAGGGGTATGATTGATGCCCTCGAAACAGAAAGCCTTAAGAATGGAAGGGTTGATCTCATCATAAAATAGTCCACATGAAGCTCAGTCAAGCAGGTGACTGAAACATTATGTGAGGCATCCACCCAATTTCAGAGGTAAATCAATGCATGTCCAGGACAGACACGGAAGACCGGTTATGTCACTGCGGCTATCCATAACAGGTCGCTGCAACGTTAACTGTATCTACTGCCACAGGGACGGAATGACCTCATCCAGGGGAGAGCTGTCGGCTGCAGATATAGAGAAGCTCTGCAGGGTTGCCTCCGACCTGGGTGTGGGGAAGATACGTCTCTCAGGTGGAGAGCCCCTCATAAGGGATGATATAGTTGAAATAGTTGAGAGGATAAACAACATCGGATTCCGGGACATATCCATAACAACCAACGGCACCCTCCTTGAAGGGTACAGTGCGGCTCTGAGCGAAGCTGGACTTGACAGGGTCAACGTGAGCTTTGACACCCTCAACCCCGAGACCTACCGCTTCATAACCCGGAAGGATTACCTTGAAAGGGTTAAGTCAGGTATAACCAGTGCCGTTGATGTGGGACTTGATCCTGTCAAGATAAACATGGTGATCCTCAGGGGTGTGAACCACCACGAGGTATGGGACATGTTTGAATTCTGCCGCGAGAAGGGCGCGGTGCTCCAGATAATTGAACTCCTCAAAACAGAAAGCTGCCATGATGACGCCGTCGAAAGATACCACTGCGACATCACCCCCATCGAGGCGGAACTTGCAGAGATGGCAGACCGGATCAGAACCAGAAAATTCATGCAGGACCGCAAGAAGTACTATATAGATGGCGGGGAAATCGAGGTTGTGAGGCCCATGGACAACACAAGGTTCTGTGCAAACTGCACAAGGCTAAGGGTAACCCCTGATGGGAAGCTGAAACCCTGCCTCCTCAGAAACGACAACCTCGTGGATACCAGGGACGCCCTGAGGGAAAACGACACTGGCAGACTTCGTGAACTATTCTTTGAGGCCATAAGAAGGAGATCCCCCTACTACACTCCATGAACTGTTTCTGAGAACATTATATGCCGTTTGAGGGATCATCCAATGTACTAATTTAATGTACCCTGAAGGTTTCCGCCGGCTGAAAGGCTGCGGCTGATCAGGTGCGCCCTACCACCCATCCTTCTCAGGAATCCTTGCTGAATAGGTTCCCTGACGGTAGGCACCGGGAACCCTCCTGACAGCATCCCTCTTACATATATCAAGACAGGACCCGCACTTGAGGCACCCATCCTGGTCTATAACATGGACCTCGTCCCTTGAACCATTTATGGCCTCCGCCGGGCACGTCTTGATGCATGCCATGCATCCATCACATTTCTCAGGGTCTATCATGTAGTGCATCAGTTCACTGCATGCTGCGGCTGTGCACCTGCCTTTTATGTGGTCATGGTACTCGTCCTCAAAGTATCTGAGTGTCGTCAGAACCGGGTTTGGTGATGTCTGGCCGAGGCCGCATAGTGAGGCTGCCCTGACACTTTCAGCTACATCCCTGAGTATATCAGGGTCTTCAGGTCTTCCTGAACCCTCTACGATGTCATTGAGTATCATGAGCATCTGCCTTGTCCCCACGCGGCAGGGTACGCATTTTCCACAGGACTCCCTCTGTGTGAACTCAAGGAAGTACCTTGCAAGTTCAACCATGCATGTGCGGTCCGATAAAACAACAAGGCCGCCTGAACCCATTATTGCCCCTGCAGATGTGAGGGAGTCATAGTCTATACCTGTATCGATAAGTTCAGCAGGGAGGCATCCCCCTGAAGGTCCCCCTATCTGTACAGCTTTCAGCTCTCCATCCACAACCCCCCCTCCAATATCAAAGATGACCTCCCTCAGGGTTGTGCCCAGGGGGACCTCAATGAGGCCGGTCCTCCTGACATCGCCCACAAGGGAGAATGTCTTGGTTCCCCTACTTTCAGGGGTGCCAAGGGAGTTGAAGTAGTCTGCGCCGTGCTGCATTATCATTGAAACAGCTGCAAGGGTCTCAACATTGTTTATAACGGTGGGCTTGCCCCAGAGGCCCCGTGTTGTTGGGAATGGGGGTCTTGTCCTTGGCATTCCCCTCTTACCCTCAATTGAGGATATCAGGGCTGTTTCCTCTCCACAGACAAATGCCCCTGCACCCTCCTTTATCTTTATATCCAGGTCGAACCCTGACCCGAGGATATCCTTACCGAGAAGTCCCAGATTCCTCAGATCAGATATGGCCACCCTGAGCCTCTCAAGGGCAAGTGGGTACTCTGCCCTGCAGTAGATGTAGGCCTCCCTGGCCCCCACCGCGTATGAGGCGATTAGTATCCCCTCAAGCAGTGCATGGGGGTCCCCCTCTATGAGTGAACGGTTCATGAATGCGCCAGGGTCTCCCTCATCGGCGTTGCATATGAGGTACTTCACCTCTGAGGCCTCCTGGCGACAGAGACTCCATTTAAGCCATGTCGGGAATCCTGCGCCTCCGCGGCCCCTCAGGCCGGAGTCCTTCACCTCCTCAATTACCTCATCGGGTTCCATTTCAAGGGCCCTCATGAGGCCCCTGTAGCCTCCGGTTGCCAGATAGTGTCCCATGTTTTCAGGGTCTATAAGGCCGCATCTTCGAAGTATCCTCCTTGACTGTCCCTCCATGAATTCCAGAGCGTAAACTGGTTCAAATGAGTCGCCATTGAAGGCTATGTCCACATAACCAATGGGTTCAACCTCCCTGCCCTCCACGATGTGCTCCTGGATTATCCTCTTTGCGAGTTTACGGTTCACCGGACCGTAGATGTAACCACGGCTGTCACCATTGAAGACGACCACCATGGGTTCGGCGTAGCAGAGACCCATGCAGCCTGTGTGTATCATCCTGCACTCAACTGAGAGTTCGGCTGCCCTCTGCCCCATTATCTCCTCTATCTTCTGGGCCCCTGCAGACCTTCCACAGGTGGCTGAGCCTATAAATATTGTCGGTTCACCCCTGAAGAGGGACATGTATTCCTTCAGGGAAGCCCCTGCAATTTTTTCTATCATTTAAGACACTCTAAGACTTTTTTGGGAATATTTTACCTACCCTTGATGGTTTTATGCGTGATACAACCTCATCGTTTACCATTGCACATGGTGCGAGGGAGCAGCACCCTATACAGCCCACGGATTCGAGGGAGTATTCCATGTCATCTGTAACATCCCCCTCCTCTATGCCCAGGTGCCTCTCAAGGGCATCAAGAACCTGTTCCGCTCCGCTGACATGACATGCCGTTCCAGTGCAGACCATGATATGCTTTCTCCCCCTTGGTTTGAACCTGAACTGGGCATAGAAGGTGGCGACCCCGTATAAATGGGCCCTGCTAACCCCTGTGAAGCTTGCTACCTCCTCCAGGGCATCCTCTGGAAGATAACCGTATGCATCCTGTATATCCTGCAGTATTGGTATGATTTCAGATTTATGGCCAGTGTAACCCGCAAATATTCTCTTCAATTCCTCATCCATTCAAAGCCTCCAGGTTAAAGAGTCATGAACTCAAATATATTATAGATTAAGGACAAAAGATCTGTTTAACTGTTAATCAAAGATGGATATATGTTTTTAGATGTGAGGTGGTGGGTGTATGTCACTGTACAGAGAGGTTGATGCTTTCCGTGTGGATGATGAAAGGAGAAGGGTCCCTGAAAAGGTCGTTAATGACATTGAGGTGCGTATAAGGATAAATGGTGGTATGGAGCAGCGCTTCACTGCAAGTCCCCAGGCCCTTGAGGAGTTTGCAACAGGTTACCTCCTTGGTGAGGGTCTGGTGGACTCCGTCGATGACATAGTATCCATTGAAATCAGCGATAATATAATCGATGCTGAGATAGAATCAGGTGATCTTGATATACGAAGGGAACTTGTGATGGGATCCGACTGTTTCGGTGGCTGGAGACAGAGGGTTGAAATGGTGGGCCCCGTTGATTCAGACCTGAGGGTAAGGGCTGATGATATATTCTTGGCATTCAAGCGTATGGTGAAGTCCGCGGTTGTCTGGAGGATGACCGGGGGTACCCATGTGGCTGCACTTGTAACAGGTGATGAATTCAGGGTCTTTGAGGATGTTAGCAGGCACGTGGCTGTCGATAAGGTAATAGGCTCCGGTGCAATGGATGGTGTTAATTTCAGAGAGAGCTTCATTGTCTATAGTGGTAGAATGCCAGCGGATATGCTCATAAAGGTCGTCCGTGCAGGGGTACCGATTATAGCATCCAACGCCGCCCCAACATCCTCAGGCTATGATGCTGCCCAGCGGACGGGTCTTACAATGCTCGGTTTCGTCCGCGGGAAGAGATTCAATATATACAGCCACCCTGAGAGGATAATTTAGGGATCGGTTCTCAGAATAGAGAGATTGGACAGCTGAATTAATACCGGACCGAACGCTTAAACAGCTGATAAAAATTAACTGAACCGGAACATCTGAAAAACCTGAGTTTCTGAATCCGATGCCCCGTGGCCTGTCAATGATGCTCCAGTTCACTGTTCTGCCATGATGGCTAATCAAAGGAGCTGTGCCTGTGGTGCAGATCCTCCTCCCTCTTATCAAACCTCTCCATGAGCTCAGCTATGATGCCGTCCAGGAATACCAGGGCTGATATCTCAAAGAGTGTTCCAAGGGGTGTTCTTGAGTGATGGTTGCCCCTCATCTGCCTCTTCATGTAATCCTTCTCACCGTCAATCTTTGTCCTTCCTTTTATGGTCACAGTAAGATCTGCCAGCCCTGCGAGGTCAGAGTCAGGGTATGATGTTACTGCCACGACCTTTGCACCCCTCTCCCGGGCGATGGAGGCTGCATTCACGATGTAACTTGTCCTGCCCGAACCTGATATTGCGATCAGGACATCACCCTCATTTATTGCAGGGGTTATGGTCTCGCCCACCACAAAGGCGTTTATCTCAAGGTGCATAAGTCTCATGGCAAAGGCCCTGGCAACGAGGCCCGACCTCCCAAGTCCCAGGACAAAGACGTTGGCTGCAGACGTCAGGATTTCTATGAAATTATCAAGGGTTCTCTCATCAATATCCCTCTCCATCTTCTCCAGATTATGGATTATGTCCCTGATAGCCTCTTTTATTATCATCGCAACACCTATACCAATATATACTCTGTATGATATAAAAACAGTGGGGAATGGACCATCAGACCTTATTCCAATCCAGATGAAATGTATTACTATGATCATAAAATGTGCTGAACCCATAGAACCCCGGGCTACCCCTGAAACCCATGACTGAAGAAGGATCTGAGAAAACCTGGCCACGGTAAAGGGCCTGGAATATGGTCCGGTTGATTATGAAACCCTGAAACCACAGAAACACCATAGGTGCTCAAGAAAGGTGTCAATATGGATATGAAGCCCCTCCCTGGAATGGAAATCAATGGGCACAGATTTGATCACAGGTTCTTTGAGACCCTCAGGGTTATAGGAGAGACCTTCTCACAGAGAAGGGCCGCCAGGGTTCTCGGGGTATCACCACAGGTGCTCAACAGGAGGGTGCTCAGGGCCGAGTCCCTCCTTGGTGTGAAACTGGTGAGAAGCAGTGGGGCTGGATCAGAACTCACACCGGAGGCCATGGAGATCCTGGGAGCCTACCTGCGACAGATTAAAATACTGGAGGGTTCAGGGCCACTGATGATAGCTGCTGGTTACATATCCTCAAACCTTGTAGAGGCCGCCATTGAGGGTCTGGGTGTGTCAGCATCCCTGTTTTCATGCTGTGATGAGGATTCATTCCATCTTGCAGAGAGGAGCATGCTTGATGCCGTATTCCTGGATGATCCCCTCCAGGCATACCGGAGGGACCTGGATTTTGTTCCTGTCGCCTATGACCACCTGGTCCTTGTTGGCAGGGGTATCAGTGATATCAGGGACCTTGACGGCTCCTGCTTTGTGGGGGTTTCGGGTTCTGCCCAGAGGCTGGCATGGGAGGTCCTCTCAGAGGCTGGTGTGGAATTTGAGGTTGTCAGGGAGGTGAGATCCCCATATCATGCCCACAGAATTGTCATGAATGACCCGGAGCTGCTTACGTTCTTAAGTGCGAGTCAGTTCAGCGGCTCCGACATCCTGAGGGACGAGACAAGGCACGTTATAAGTGCAGTGAGGTGCCGTGATAGAGAGTGGGTCGATGAACTGATTGAGTTCATCACCGGTGAGGGCCAGGCCCTGGTTGCTGAATCCGGCTTTGAGCCGCTTCACTGAGCATGAAAACCCGCTGAAAAACCATTTATGGGATCAGTTCCCTGCATGAAATTTGAGGACCACATTTTATAAAAATCACCTTAATCCGCCTCAAAGTATAAAGTCCCACCCAATAAAGGATGCTCAACAGAACCAGGCCCAATCCATCTATAACGAATAATCCAATCACATTATAAACCAACCCCAACAGAATTAACCCCATATTTTTCAGGTGATCATATGAGTGAAGACAGAGACCTTCTTGCTGTTGGACATACCGCCTTCGATTACATAATACATCTGGATGAATTTCCAGAACCAAACACATCAACAGCCATAAAACGCATGAGGAACCTTCATGGGGGAGCAGCCGCAAATGTCGCCCTGGTGGGATCAAGGCTTGGTCTTAGAACATCCCTTGTATCCGCGGTTGGAGGCGACTTTGAGGGTTCAGAGTACAGGGAGCTCCTGGAGTCAAGTGGTATAGATATTGAATCCATGATCCTGGTGGCGGACGAAAGCACCCCAACAGCCTTTGTGATGACCGATTCTGATCACAACCAGATAAGCTACTTCTACTGGGGCGCTGCAAGGTACTTCAAAGACGCCGAGACACCTGCGGATGCCATAAAATCTGCCCGTGCAGTGCACCTTGCAACCGGTGACCCATCCTTCAACTGCAGGTGCGGTGAATTTGCAAGGTCCCTCGGTAAGATAATAAGCTTTGACCCGGGGCAGGACCTCCACATGTACTCCCGCAGCCAGCTTGAAAGGGCCGTTGGTGTATGCGACATACTATTTGGGAACCACCATGAAATAGATCGCATATGCAGCAAACTGTCGGTGGATATCCATGGACTCCGGGAGATGGGACCTGGGGTGGTGGTTAAGACCTACGGGAAAGAGGGGAGCATCATATACTCCGATGATGTGATAAAGATAGACGCAATACCCCGGGAGGCGGTTGACCCCACAGGGGCCGGGGACTCCTACCGGGCAGGCTTCATGAGGGCCTACCTCCGGGGCGCGGACCTCAAAACCTGTGGGCGGTTCGCATCTGCAGTTGCATCATTCATAGTAGAGGATGAGGGTACCCAGACAAACATCCCTGACACAGGAGAAGCCGTGAAACGCTTCACTGCACAGTGGGGCTATGAACCCCCGATATGATGGGGCCCCCCCAGACTCTGACAAACATGATACACAATGCGTAGCAGGCAGCAAGCCGTGGCCCCTCAACTAGGGGAGACATCAAAGACTCCTTAAGAGTATTAACGGGGACTGAAACAGTAGTTTTTATAACTGGATGGAACCAATCAATATGATATCCATATATCTCATTTCCGCTGATCCAGATCATACCCTCACGGGTTAAGGGTCAAACCAGAAGGGTGATTACATGACTCAAATGGATGAAGCTAAAAAAGGTGTTATAACAGATGAAATGAAAGCGGTGGCGGAGGCAGAGAACGTCACCCCAGAGTTTGTGAGAAGAGGAGTTGCCAGTGGTAAAATAGCCATCCCAAGCAACCTTAACCGTGAAGAGGTTGCAGCTGTCGGTATAGGCGCAGGTCTGAGGACCAAGGTCAACGCCACCATAGGAACATCCACAGACATCGTCGACTTTGATATGGAGGAGGAGAAGGCTCGCATTGCAATTGAAAACAGGGCAGACACCCTCATGGAACTCTCAGTTGGCGGGGACCTGGATGAGATAAGGAGAAGAATCCTTGACCTCTCACCCATACCCGTTGGAAGCGTACCTGTCTACCAGGCAGCCATTGAGACCATAAGGGAAAAGGGAGCCTCCATATACATGGACGAAGACGTTATGTTCAGGGCCATCGAGAAACAGGCAAAGGATGGTATAGACTTCATGGCCATCCACTGCAGTGTCAACAGGGAAACCCTGAGGAGGCTCAAAAGGCAGGGCCGTGAGGGTGGCCTTGTGAGCAGGGGAGGCGCATTTGTATCCGCCTGGATGGTTGAGAATGGACTGGAAAACCCCCTCTATGAGAACTTCGATTACATACTGGAGATTGCAAAGGAACATGACTTTGTGCTCTCCATGGCCAACGCCATGCGCGCCGGTGCCATCGCAGACTCAACCGACAGGGCCCAGGTACAGGAGCTCATAGTACTCGGTGAACTAATTGACAGGGCAAGGGAGGCCGGTGTCCAGACCATCGTTGAGGGCCCGGGCCACATACCCCTCAATGAGATAAAGGCCAATGTGATACTCCAGAAGAAACTCTGCAGGGGAGCCCCATTCTACATGCTGGGACCCATAGTCACGGATATAGGGGCCGGTTATGACCACATAGTGTCATCCATAGGGGCTGCCGCATCAGCTGCTGCAGGTGCAGACTTCATATGCTACGTCACACCGGCGGAGCACCTCGCCCTCCCATACCCGGATGATGTGAAGGAGGGTGTCATAGCAACAAGGATAGGTGCCTATGTGGGTGACATGGTCAAGGGTATCCACAACGGGGAGAAGGACCTCGAAATGGCCAACGCCCGTAAGAAGCTCAACTGGGAGGCCCAGTTCGATGCCGCGATGTGCCCTGCTGAAGCCAGGCGTATAAGGGATGAGAGGCCCCCTGAGGACCCTGATACCTGTACAATGTGTGGGGAATACTGCGCGGTCAAGATCGTTAACGAGTGGCTTGACAGTGCAGATACAAGGATCTTCGACTGAACCACCCACTCCTTTTTTTAGAGAAGATTAATATATTTTGAAGTTCACACACTTTTTTGTTGCACTGATTCTATCACGTTTTTTACAGGTGATCTCTTTGAAGCACTGGATTGAAAGGATAGCTGATGAACTGAAGGAGAGAGATGTTGAAGAGCACGTTGTTGCCAGCGGAACATCCATATCCGGCTCAATACACATAGGTAATTCCTGCGACGTTTTCATAGCAAGCTCCATAGCCAAATCCCTCAAAAAGGACGGGTTCAAATCAAGGACCGTCTGGATAGCCGACGACCACGACCCCCTCAGAAAGGTACCCTACCCCCTCCCTGAAAGCTACGAGAAGTACCTCGGAGTGCCCTACTCCATGATACCCTGCCCTGAGGGCTGCTGTGAGAGCTTCGTCGAACACTTCCAGAGGCCCTTCCTGGAGGCCCTTGAAAGGTTCAGGATAGGCGTCGAACACTACTCCGGGGCCCGTATGTACACCGAGGGCCTCTACAATGACTACATAAGAACATCCCTTGAAAGGGCCCCTGAGATAAGGGAAATATTCAACAGGTTCAGGGACAGGCCCCTGCGGGATGACTGGCTACCCTACAACCCGATCTGTGAGAAGTGTGGCCGCGTGAACACGACGGAGGCCTATGACTTTAGTGGGGATACCGTCAGGTACCGGTGCGAATGCGGCTTCGATGGGGAGATGGATATAAAATCAGGGCTCGGTAAACTCACCTGGAGAGTTGAGTGGGCTGCAAGGTGGAAGATCCTCGGCGTCACCTGTGAACCCTTCGGTAAGGACCATGCAGCAAGTGGCGGTTCCTATGACGTCAGCAGCATCATATCCGAGGAGATATTTGACTATCCTGCACCCTACCCTGTTCCCTACGAGTGGATAACCCTCCGGGGTGAGGCCATGTCCAAGTCAAGGGGTGTCTTCTTCACACCGGGCCAGTGGCTTGAGATAGGACCCCCTGAGAGCCTCAACTACTTCATATTCAGGAGCAAGCCCATGAAGCACAAGGATTTCAACCCGGACATGCCCTTCCTTGACCTGATGGACCAGTTCGACCGGACAGAGAGGATCTACTATGGGATGGAGGATGCTGCATCAGAAAAGGAGGAACAGAAGCTCAGGAACATCTACAGGGTTTCAATGATAGAGGAATTCGATCTACCCCTCAGGCCCTCCTACCGCTTCATGACGGTTGCCTGCCAGATCGCGGGTGATGACCCTGAAAGGCTCTATGATATCCTCAGGAGAAACTCACAGCTTCCAGAGGAGTTAATGGACCTTGAACTGGATCAGCTCACAGATAAACAGCTCGAACAGCTGAATGAGCGTATAGAGAACGTTAAAAACTGGTTGAGACTCTATGCCCCTGAATTCGTCAAGTTCCAGGTTCAGGAGGAGCTCCCGGATGTTGAATTATCAGAGCCACAGCTGAAATTCCTTCAGGACGTTGCGGACCTCATGGAGTCCCGGGAGATGAGCGCCGAGGAACTCCACGACGAGATGTACAGCATACTCCGAAGGCATGGACTTAAACCCCAGAAGGCATTCCAGGCAATATACAGGGTCCTCATAGGTAAGAAGATGGGGCCAAGGGCGGCTTCATTCCTCCTCTCACTTGAGAGGGACTTCGTGATAAGGAGGCTAAGACTGGAGGCCTGAAATGAAGGTCAGGATTGTTGAAAGGGATGTGATGGACCCTCTGGCAGATACATGCATGGATGAGATGCCGGTCAACCGGGTGGGTGAAGTTAAGACAGTTTCACTCCTCGACAACACCAAACCCGGGGCCAGAACCATACTTGAGGCTGTTGAGTCCTCCCTTGAAGGTTTAAGGTTCCTGTGGTCTGAGAAACCTGCCGGTGCGCCTGCATCAGAGGACCAGATAAACAGGGCCGGGGAGGGGGACCTCTGCATACTCGCCCTGGGTGACTGCGGCTCCTGCACAACCTGGGTGATCCTTGACGCGATTCGTCTTGAGGGTATGGGGGTTCCAACAATCTCCATCTGTTCAGACACTTTCAGGGAATATGCAGAGAAACTTGCAGCCGCCCATGGGATGCCGGGCCTCCGGATAGTTGAGATAGAACATCCAGTGGCTGGACTGGAAACTGAGGAGATCCTCAGGAAGGCCAGGAAGATTATGCCCGCCATAGTGGACCATCTGAGGTGATAGTTTGGTTAAAATTGACAAATCCTGCGGATGCCTCATAGATGACCTTCTGGACGATAACAGGCTCTGCGGTTCATCAGAGGAGGATATGAAGGTCATGGTAGACCCCGACCCTGAGAGGGTCAGCCTTGAGTTCTATGAGAAGAGGATGACCGATGGTCTCCCCATCATACCCCCCACAAGGGGACGTGTGGAGAAATTCTACAGGTACACAGCCAGAAAACCCGGGGATGTCATAGCGACGTTACCCCCCAGGATGGGGATTGCGACTGTGGAGAAGGTGGCTGTTAATGCTGTCATGGCTGGCTGCATACCCCAGATGATGCCGCTCCTTGAATCATGCATTGAGGGTATCGGAAGGGATGAATTCAACCTTGCAGGTATAAACGCCACGACCCATCCTGTATCAGTCGCGGTGGTGGTCAACGGACCCGTGGTCAGGGATCTGAACTTCAATTCCGGGGCAGGGTGCCTTGGACCTGGAAACCTTCCAGGTGCAAGCCTTGGGCGTGCACTGAGGCTCTGCCTCATGAACATAGCCGGGGCTGTGCCCGGTGTTGGGGACCATGCCACCATGGGGTCCCCTGCAAAGTACACCTACTGCCTTGCAGAGAATGAGGAGGAGAGCCCCTGGGAACCTTTACACGTTGAGAGGGGCCTATCAGGGGAGGATAGTGCTGTGACCCTCCTGGGGGTTGAGGCTCCCCATAACGTGAATGACCACCGTAGCCAGAGGCCCGAGGACCTCCTTGACACCATAATCCATACAGCTTCCACCGCCGGCTGTAACAACAGCCACGTCCCTGGGGAGCTCCTTGTGATTATGAGCCCGGAACATGCAGAGACACTTGCATCCCATGGATGGACACGGGATGATGTTAAAAACTATATCCATGAGGGGGCCGTTGTACCTGCAGAGATGGCTGACCGTGGGGGGAGGAAGCTGGATGAGGGTCTCATTGTGGATGGCATGGTCCATATAACCAGGAGCCCCGCTGATGTTGTTCTCGTTGTGGCAGGCGGTGCAGGAAGGCACACCATGATAGCACATGGATTCGGTGGCTCATCAGAGTCCCAGACCGTTCCTGTGAGGTTCCCTGAAGATTGAATCCTCCCAGTGGTTCTCCAGCTTCTCTCCTATTTTTCATTCTGTCACGGCTGGCTACCTTCTAATATATATTGAAAATTGAGGCACTGGTTTGTTCTCTGTCATTCAACTGAGAAATTAGCTATCGGCATACCGGCAAAAATAAGAGAGATTCAGTTAGTGGCTGACCATATTAAACTCAGAGGTCTATTCTTCGTCTATCAAGAAGTTCCTGCTGTTTACCCCTGTTCCAGCCACCGCTTGAGGACTTGGCACGGCCCACCTGCTGTACGTAACCTGTGATCCTGTCATACCACTCAACCTCATCCCTCTCGCCGCAGCGTGCACAGGAATCCTGCAGACCCCTCATGAGGGTCTTGCACCTCAGGCAGAAGCTCAGGGCATTGCTGTACGCCCAGAATCCTATGTCACTCCTCCTGCAGATCCTCCTGGTGAGACCCTCAAGGGCTGCTGGGTCAGGTTTCGCCTCACCCAGCCATGCATTGAATATGTGCCCGCCGGGTGTCAGCGGGTGGTACTTCTCCTCGATCCTTATCTTCTCAACAAGGTCCACCTCTGCATTCACGGGTGTGTGGCTGGAGTTGGTGTAGTAGTATGCCCCCTCGGTGCCCTGGAGCACAGCCTCCTCAGGGTAATGCTCATGGTCCAGCATTGCGAATCTGTGGGCTGTGGACTCTGCAGGTGTCTGGAGGACACTCCACCGCCATCCTGTCTCCTTTTTGAGTTCAGCTGCACGTTCATTTATGTGCTCTATGACCCTCAGGCCGAACCTGTTGGCTTCAGGGCTCTGTATACCTGCCCCAAGGTGGTACTCGAGCATCTCATTGAGTCCCGTGAATCCGAAGCTCATTGTCGCATTCTCTATACGGTAGTACCTCTCACCGTCTATCTCCTGGGAGAGGAATGGGAGCAGGTGGTAGTCGTCCAGGCATCTCTGAGCCTGGCTCCTCCTTATCCTGAGCACCTCAACCGCCATGTCAATGTACTCATCAAGGTACTCGAATAGTTCATCATCATCCCGTGACTGGTAGGCTATCCTGGGGAGGTTGAGGGTTATGTAGGCAAGGTTTCCTGTCCTGAGGCAGTCCTTCTCCCAGTCACCTGTCCAGTTATCTGCAAGGCTCGTACGGCAGCCCATGTAGTTTGCCATCTTGCCCCTGTAATCCGCCAGCATGTTTATGAAGTAGGCTGTCCCGTACTTGGATGCCAGTTCATGGACCAGGCTCAGTTCCTCATCGAATTCCCCCCTGAAGGTCTCCCTCCGGAGGGAGTATATGGTGTTGGGGAAGAGGTGGGGCTTCCCATCGGCATCACCCTCGAGGAGGACCTCGGTGAAGGCCCTTGTGAGGAGCCTTGCCTCCTCAGCGAAGTCACCGTATACACCAGCATACTCCCCGCGGGGCCCATAGGCTGGTTCGTCCTCAAGGAACTCCGGGACCCCGAACTCCAGGTTTATGCTTGTGAATGGTACCTGACTTCCCCTTGCAGCGTAGGCCATGTTGAGGTTGAATATGAACATCTGGACCGCCTGTTTGATCTTCTCATAGGACAGCCCTGAGGCGAAGGGTGCCACGAAGACGTTCCAGAGGCTCATGGCCTGGCCGCCGGACATGTTCTGCTGGGATGCCAGCATTATCTCCCCTGCATGGTTCATGAGGGTCTCCAGGTGCTTTGGTGGTCCTGCAACTGATGTGTGGTCCCCTGTACCGTCAACCCGGAGCCCGTGCCTTATGAATAGCCGGAGATCGTGCTGCAGGCAGTTAAGTGGCCGTGCAGCGAAGAATTCGAGGTCATGGATGTGTATGTCACCTGACATGTGGGCGTCTGCGAGCCTGGAGGGGAGTATGTGGAGGAGTGTGTACTGTTTGAGGGCCTCATCAGCCACGTACTTGTGGACGGTTTCAGGGTTGTGGATCATGTTGGCGTTGTCCCTGGAGCCGTTCTCTATGAGGTTTGTGATGTTGTAGACCGGGATCCCGAGACGTGTGTACCTCTTCCTGAGGGTCTCAAGGCCGTGCTCTATGAGCTTTGTGTTAACAACCTCCCTTATCATGGGGGCTGTGAGGTATTCCACGTTCAGTTTCTTGAGCTCCCTCCAGACCTCGGTGGCGATTTCCCTTGCAACATCCTCTGAGGCGCCAGTCTCCCTTATGAGGTTGTCCTCTATCTTCTTCTGGTCAAAGGTCTCTATCTTATCCCTTGATGTCCTCACCCTGAGTCTGTTGGCTGCAAGGTAACGATCTGCCAGTTCCTCATCCACCTTTCTGAGGGAGTCGTAGACCAGGATCTTTATCTCCTTGGTGGTTATTCCATTGTAGACAGACCTTGCAACCTCTGAGGCCACATTCTCGGAGGTCCATAAACTGGCCCCCAGGTTCAGGAGGGATTTTACGAGCTTTTCATGGCTGAATTTTTCCCGTACACCATTATTTTTCAGTACACATGTTTCTGCCTTTGTTGGCATTGCAGCCAGAAGACGTGAATCATCAATCACAGGATCACCATACAACTCCTTATAGAATCTAATGTCTGAGTAATTTTATGTTCACCACCCATATTAAAGGTGCCGCGCCCCCCTTAAAAATCATCGGCTGATTAATAACACCTTTATAAGGGTTTAAATAATTATTATTATATTATTCATTTAATAAGGCATTCATATCGTGGAACTGTTCGTATAGAGGGAAATTAAGGGGCTCTGCATCATCCTCTCTGTTTTTGGCAGAAAGAAAAAAATTAATTGGGAATAAAGCCCCTAGTCGAGCCTTATCTGAACTGCGCCTATCCTTGGTGCCAGTACATTGTAGAAGAGGGCTGTGACTGCATATGCTATGAATGCCCAGATGAATGCGCCGACTGTTAAAGCCACAAGTATGAGGATACCTGCAGTGTACTCCCCTGCAATGGCTAAAATGATCAGTGCTATTAGCCCCACTATCAAACCAAGGACCGCAGCGATTGACCCGGTTATGAGTCCAAGTGGTATGGCCTCTATCCCATCTATACTCACAAGGCCCTCACCGAAATCGCTGAGTTTCAGTTTTATGGGTGTTATCCTGGGTGCCAGGAAGTTGTAGAGGAGGAGTCCTATGGCAATTATCACGAAGGATGCTATGAAGGTCATTACCGGTGTTAACACGATGTTTATGACAGTCCCGAGTGCCGTTGCAGATCCAACCGCAGCCATGCTTGATACAGCCGATGGTTCAACTGTCTTTGCAATGTTAGCCACGGTGTTGAAGAATATCCACTGGAGAGGGGCTGCTAAAAGCTGGTATATGAGGTTCAGAAGCGCTGTCACCGCAGAGAGTATCAGTGATGTGCTCACGATGTCAAAGGACTCCACCTTCTCCATACCTGTCAGAGCAAGCTTGATGCCTCCAAGGCGTGGTGTCAGTCCATTGTAAATGTATGCCCTCAGAAAAGATTCCACGATGCTGAGCAGAAATACACCCACCGGCAGGACCACCAGTCCAACGACGGATATGCCAGTAATTATCCCCCCAAGAGACCTTAATTCGGCTGGAAGGGCAGATGAAATTGCCCCAGCGAATATAAGGATCAGGAGAGCGAATATGAATGCCCATATCGCCCCTATGGAGGAGTTCATTATTGTGTAGGGAACAACCCTCACAGACTTTATTTCTTTTAACTCCATCTTATCACCATAATGATTTATGGTGACAGGACATATAAAAAATTTATGAGAAGATTTTTTTGAGGTATTAAGAAGAATATGCGTCTTCCAGACCGATCAGAGCCATTTTTGTGATTCCTCAAGGACCCTCTCAACCATCCTCCTGGCTGATCCGATGTAGGTCTCAGGGTTCATTATCTCCTCAAGGTCCTCCACTGTAAGGTAATCCATGATCTCGGACCTCTCAAGGACCACATCCCTTAGGCTTCTTCCTGTCCTGCTGGCCTCAATGGCACACTGGCGCACAGCTGCATATGCTGTCTGCCGACCCATGCCCCTCCTTGTTAGCTCAGCCATGAGCCTCTCCGCCATTATCAGGCCTCCTGTGAATTCAAGGTTCCTCTTAATATTCTCAGGGTAGAAGACGAGGTTGCAGAGGACATCCAGTGTCAGTTTAAGTATGTAGTCCGTGAGGATGCATGCCTCAGGAAGGATTATGCGTTCGGATGATGAATTTGTGAGGTCCCTCTCATGCCATAATGGGTTGTTCTCCAGGGCCGCGACAACATAGGACCTTATAACACGCGCAATACCACATATCCTCTCTGCAGTTATTGGGTTCATCTTATGAGGCATGGTACTGCTGCCCACCTGTTTCTCAGGGTCAAATTTCTCTCCAACCTCCATTATCTCTGTCCTCTGAAGGTTCCTGATCTCGAGGGCTATCTTATCAAGGGTTGTGGCTATGTTGGCAAGGACCATTATGAACTCTGCATGGTTATCCCTCTGGACGACCTGGTTGGATATCAGGACCGGTCTGAGTCCCAGTATCTCTGAGACCCTCTCATGGACCTCCAGGCCCTCCTCCCCCAGGGCCGCTGTGGTTCCGACGGCTCCTGTCATCATCCCGACACAGAGCCTTTCACTGCACGCATCAAGGCGCTCCAGCTGCCGGTGGATCTCATCTGCCCAGATGGCGAATTTCATGCCATAGGTGGTTGGGAGGGCGTGCTGTCCATGGGTCCTTCCGATGCAGACCCTGTCCCTGTTTTCATCCGCCAGAGCAAGGAGAACCTCAAGTACCCTGGTGAGTTTATCCCTGAGAACCGAGATTGAGTCCCTGAGAAGCAGGGAATTGGATGTGTCAACAATGTCATTGGATGTTGCACCGAAGTGCACATATTCCCCTGCGTCACCCTCACACTGCTCTGCAAGGGCCTTTACAAGGGATGCAATATCATGCTTTGTGTCCCTCTCAATCTCATTAACCCTTTCAAGGGTTACAAATTCTGTGCTGGCCTTCCTGACTATCTCAGAGGCCGCTTCAGCAGGTATGATTCCAAGTTCGCCCTCTGCCTGTGCAAGGGCCGCCTCAACGTCAAGCATCTTCTGGAGCTTATTTTCAGCCTCCCAGATAACCCTCATTTCAGGTGTCCCGTACCTGAATTCAACTGGATGAATGGCCATCTTAACACTCCTTGATCATCCCGAAAATCTGAGTACAAGGCAGAACACTGCCAGTATTATGCTCATCACAACTACCTGTTCCGGTGTGAGTTTCGGTCCCTTCGTCTCCTCTTCAAAGTACCTTACAAGACCTGCACCGCTGGGTGGAAGTGTCTTCTTATCCTTCTTTGCCATGAAAAATCACCATAAGTTTGATGTATAAAGCTTATTATATCTCTGCAGATACCATATAATATAAGTTTCACTAGCTGAAACTGAAGGACCTCCAGATTACTGAGAGACAATTCAATGGAGTTCAGGTTTATGTGTGATGTATCATGATGGACTACTTCAATGAGCTTGAAAGGGAGACAGAACGCCTCTATGAGATCGCAAGAAAGGCGAGGGCCAGGGGGCTTGATGTAAGCACCACCCCTGAGATACCGCTTGCCAAGGACCTTGCTGAACGTGTTGAGGGGCTTGTTGGTCCCGAGGGAATAGCCAGGAGAATAAAGGAACTTGAAGGTGACAGGGGACGTGAGGAGGTTGCATTCCAGATCGCGGCTGAGATAGCCTCCCAGGCTGTTCCCGACGATGATCCCGAGGAGAGGGAAAAACTGGCAGATCAGGCCCTGAGGACAGCCCTTGCAATACTCACTGAGGGTGTGGTTGCAGCGCCCCTTGAGGGTATAGCCAGGGTCAGGATAAAGGAGAACTTCGACAAATCCCGGTACCTGGCAGTGTACTTCGCAGGGCCCATCAGGAGCGCCGGGGGTACAGCCGCAGCCCTCTCAGTCCTCATAGCAGATTACATACGCCTGGCTGTGGGCCTGGACAGGTACAAACCAGTAGAGAGGGAGATTGAAAGGTACGTTGAGGAGGTTGAACTCTATGAATCAGAGGTCACGAACCTCCAGTACTCACCGAAGCCCGATGAGGTGCGCCTTGCAGCCAGCAAAATCCCTGTTGAGGTGACAGGGGAACCCACGGATAAGGTGGAGGTGTCCCACAGGGACCTTGAAAGGGTTGAAACAAACAACATCCGTGGGGGCGCCCTCCTGGCCATGGTTGAGGGGGTTATACAGAAGGCACCCAAGGTCCTCAAGTACGCCAAGCAGCTGAAACTTGAGGGCTGGGACTGGCTTGAAAAGTTCTCAAAGGCACCCAAGAAGGGTGAAGGAGAGGAAAAGGTTGTTGTGAAGGCAGACAGTAAATACGTTGAGGATATAATAGGTGGAAGACCCGTCCTTGCCTACCCCTCAGAGAAGGGTGCCTTCCGTTTGAGGTACGGGAGGGCCCGTAACACCGGCCTTGCAGCCATGGGGGTGCACCCTGCCACAATGGAGCTCCTCCAGTTTCTGGCCGTCGGGACCCAGATGAAAATCGAAAGGCCAGGTAAGGGTAACTGTGTGGTCCCGGTCGACACAATAGATGGGCCTGTGGTCAAACTCAGGAACGGTGACGTTATACGGATTGAGGATGCTGAAACCGCGTCCCGGGTCAGGTCAGAGGTTGAGGAGATACTCTTCCTCGGTGATATGCTGGTGGCCTTCGGTGAATTTTTAAGGAACAACCACGTCCTGATGCCGGCGGGCTGGTGTGAGGAGTGGTGGATACAGACCATCCTCTCATCCCCTAAATATCCCGGGGACGACCCCCTCAACCTATCATACTACAGGACCCGCTGGAATGAACTGGAGGTGAGTGCCGGGGATGCCTTCAGGATTTCAGAGGAATACGATGTACCCCTGCATCCACGCTACACCTACTTCTATCATGATGTGACCGTCAGGGAACTCAACATGCTCAGGGAGTGGCTTAACACCTCACAGCTGGAGGATGAACTAGTTCTTGAGCTCAGACCAGAGAAGAGGATACTGGAGATCCTTGGGGTCCCTCACAGGGTGAAGGATTCCAGGGTAGTTATAGGGCATGATGACGCCCATGCACTTATAAAGACCCTCAGGAAGCCCCTTGAGGATTCATCTGATACTGTGGAGGCACTGAACAGGGTCTCCCCGGTCAGAATAATGAAGAAGGCCCCCACCTACATCGGCACACGTGTCGGGCGGCCTGAAAAGACCAAGGAGAGAAAGATGAGACCAGCCCCCCATGTCCTCTTCCCAATCGGAAAGTATGGGGGTAGCCGGCGCAACATACCCGACGCTGCAAAGAAGGGTTCCATTACTGTCGAAATAGGACGTGCCACCTGTCCATCATGCAGGGTCAGCTCCATGCAGTCCATCTGCCCGAGCTGCGGCTCAAGGACCGTGATAGGAGAGCCAGGTAAGAGAAATATCAACCTGGCGGCCCTTCTGAAAAGGGCGGCTGAAAATGTTTCGGTGCGTAAGTTAGATGAAATAAAGGGGGTTGAGGGTATGATATCCGCCGAAAAATTCCCTGAACCCCTCGAAAAGGGTATACTGAGGGCCAAGAATGATGTTTACACCTTCAAGGATGCCACGATACGCCATGACTCCACAGACCTCCCCCTGACGCACTTCACGCCCCGTGAGGTGGGTGTGAGTGTTGAAAGGCTCAGGGAGCTTGGCTACACCAGGGACTGTTATGGAGATGAACTTGAGGATGAGGATCAGATACTTGAACTGAGGGTCCAGGATGTTGTCATCTCCGAGGACTGTGCAGACTACCTGGTGAGGGTTGCAAACTTCGTCGATGACCTCCTCGAGAGGTTCTATGACCTTGAAAGGTTCTACAATGTTAAAACAAGGGAGGACCTTGTGGGTCACCTGATAGCCGGCCTCGCACCCCACACCTCTGCAGCTGTCCTTGGAAGAATCATAGGATTTACAGGTGCATCTGCATGCTACGCCCATCCATACTTCCATTCAGCCAAGAGGAGGAACTGCGACAGTGATGAGGACTCGGTGATGCTCCTACTGGACGCCCTCCTCAACTTTTCAAAGTCATATCTACCCAGTTCAAGGGGTGGCAGCATGGACGCCCCCCTTGTTTTATCCACCAGGATAGATCCAGAGGAGATCGATGATGAATCCCACAACATAGACACCATGGACATGATACCCCTGGAGGTCTATGAAAGGAGTTTTGACCACCCGAGGCCATCGGAAGTGCTTGATGTTATAGACAACGTTGAGAAGCGCCTCGGGAAGCCTGAACAGTACACTGGCCTCATGTTCTCCCATAACACCTCCAGGATAGATGAGGGTCCGAAGGTGTGCCTCTACAAGCTGCTACCGACCATGAAGGAGAAGGTGGAATCACAGATAACCCTTGCAGAGAAGATAAGGGCTGTTGATCAGCGGAGTGTTGTTGAGGGAGTCCTCATGTCACACTTCCTCCCTGACATGATGGGTAACATAAGGGCCTTCTCACGCCAGAAGGTCCGGTGCACAAAGTGCAACCGGAAGTACCGTCGCATACCCCTCAGCGGGGAGTGCAGATGCGGGGGTAACCTTGTGCTCACCGTCTCCAAGGGTTCCGTAATAAAGTACCTTGAGATATCAAAGGAACTCGCATCAAGGTATCCCATAGATCCCTACCTGATGCAGCGCATCGAGATACTGGAGTACGGTGTCAACTCCCTCTTTGAAAGTGACCGCTCAAAACAGAGCTCACTCGACGTATTCCTTTAACGATTTACGCTCCAGCTCCTGAAATTAACCTTCTCCCTGCTTCTCCCTCAACCTTCTTGCAGGTGGGGTGTATCCCCTGAGGGTGAGTGAGAGGGATACCACTGTCACTGAACTGAGGGCCATTGCCAGACCCGCGTATTCTGGTCTGAATACGATTCCGAGGGGGTAAAGGGCTCCGGCAGCCAGTGGAATCAGCACAACGTTGTAGGCGAAGGCCCAGAAGATGTTCTGCCGGATCCTTGATATGACCTTCCCTGCCAGCTGGAGGGCCGCTGGAACATCAAGTGGGTCATCTCCCATGAGGACCACCTCACCGGCCTCCCGGGCTATGTCTGTTCCGCTACCAACCGCCACTCCGAGGTCGGCCTCTGCAAGTGCGGGGGCATCGTTTATACCGTCCCCGACAAAGGCGACTCCTTCACCCCTTTCTCGAAGCTCGGCCACCCTTGTTGCCTTATCCTGTGGGAGGACCTCTGCAATCACGGTCCCTATCCCCACCTCACGGGCCACAGCCTCCGCGGTTTTCCGGTTGTCCCCGGTTATCATTGCAGTGCCTATTCCCATCCTCTCCAGTTCCCTGACAGCCCGCGCTGAACCAGGCTTTATCTCATCTGAGACCGCTATGATCCCCTTCACCTCGCCATCCACTGCGACTATGACCACCGTCTTCCCATCTGATTCAAATTTTTCAGGGTCCCAGTGTTCCAGGGGGATGCCGTATTTCTCCATGAGGGCCCGGTTACCTGCAAGTACATGGTGTGAGTCCACCATCCCCTCAAGTCCCATGCCGGGTATGGCCCGGAAGTCCTCGGCCTCCGGGACGTCAACCCCTTCCTCCTCGGCCCTCTCAGTTACTGCAGCTGCAATGGGGTGCCTGGATTTTCTCTCAAGGGCCGCTGCCAGGCCCAGCACATCACCAACCATGTCTGTGACCCTGGGCCTTCCCAGTGTCAGTGTACCTGTTTTATCGAAGATCACGCACGATATCCTGTCGGATACCTCAAGGGCCTCACCCTTCTTTATGAGTATTCCAAGTTCAGCGCCCCTGCCTATACCTGCTGTGACAGCGGTTGGTGTTGCAAGGCCCAGTGCGCATGGACAGGCCACCACAAGTACGGATATGAGAACCGTGATGGACAGGAGTAACCCTGCACCTTCAACAAGGTACCAGAAGAGGAAGGCTGATGTTGCAACAAGCAGAACTGCGGGTATGAAATAGGATACTGCCCGGTCAGCAATCCTCTGTATGGGAGGCTTTGATGCCTGGGCCTCGTCAACGAGTTTTATTATACCTGAAAGGAAGGTTTCATCACCGGTGCGTTCAACCCTGAACCTCAGGATGCCGTCAGTGTTTATTGTACCTGCAACGACCTCTGATCCGGGTGTTTTAAGGGCCGGGAGGGGCTCACCTGTTATCATGAACTCATCCACATAGGAGGATCCCTCCACAACCTTTCCATCAGCGGGTACCCTGTCCCCTGGTCTCACAATTACCTCATCACCCACATCTATCTCGTGGATCCTCACCTCAACCTCCCTGCCGTCCCTGAGGACCGTGGCGGTGTCTGGCTGGAGTTCCATGAGCCTCCTCACTGCCTCTGATGTTTTACCCCGGGCACCTGCCTCCAGGTACCTTCCAAGGGTGAGGAAGGATGCCAGCATAAGTGCGGTGTCATAGAACATGAAATCGGATGGGAGAATCCCTGCGGTGCCCAGGATGCTTGAAAGGAAGGCGACTCCTATACCCATTGAGTACATTACATCCATGTCAAGTGTCCCGGATCTCAGTGATCTGAGGGCCCCCCTGAATATCGGTCCTGAGACATAGATGAATGGTATGATTGACACCAGTAGCATGGATATACCCCCACCTGGGGGCTGTAGACCGAGGTACATCATCGCCATCAGGGGGACTGACACTCCGAAACCCACTATTATTCTTCTAATTTTTGGTTTCAGGTCCTCACTGATCTCTTCACCCTCCAGACCCCTCACGGTGTATCCAAGATCCTCCACCGTCCTTTTGAGGTCCTCCACAGAGGTCAGGGATGGGTTATAGGAGATGTAGGCCTTTTCAGCTGCGAGGTTGACTGTGGCATTGCTTACGCCCTCAAGTCCCCTCAGGGCGGATTCTATTTTCTGTACACACATCGCACAGCTCATACCACCCACAGCCATGGCTATGTTCTCATTGAGTACAGTGTAGCCGGCGTCCTCAATGGCGGCCTCCATATCGGAGAGATCAACCCTCCGGGGGTCATACTCAACTGAAACCTTTCCCTCAACCAGGTTGACCGCAGCATCGCGGATTCCATCCAGTTTTCTGAGGGCCTCCTCGATCTTCAGTGCGCATGCAGCGCACCCCATCCCGCCTATCCTTATCGTTATTCTTTTCATTTACATTCCACCAGATCCATGATTCAACCTGAACTTCAGCCAATCAATAGACCAGCTCATCCCTGTAGATTATGCCATCCCTCACAACCAGGAGCACGTTCCCGGGCCTGGAAAGTTCGTCTATCTCCTCCACCGGATTCACCTCAGTTACAACAATATCTGCAATTTTACCCTTTTCTATTGAACCTATCCGGTCCTCCCACCCCATGCATTCGGCTGCATGTATGGTTCCAGCCCTTATGGCTTCCAGTGGCTCCATGCCGGTCTCTGTAAGGTAGGATAGTTCAAGCAGGTTCATTCCATGCTCAACAACACCTGAATCTGTGCCCATAACCATCCGCACACCCTCATTGTAGGCCATCTCCATGTTCTCCCGGTGGACTTCTGCCACCTCAATGGCGTCCCTGCGGCTGTATTCCGCCAGTTCTCCCCTCAGGGCCTTATCATTGTTGAGGCGGGTTACCAGGAATGTTGGTACCAGGTAGACGCCCCTTTCAGCCATCAACCTGGCGGTCCTTTTATCCAGGTATGTTCCATGTTCAACTGAATGAACACCCGCCTTTATGGAATTCTTTATCCCCTGGAGACCATGGGCATGGACCATAACATTTTTACCCCTGAATGATGCCTCCTCAACTATGGCTGCAAGTTCTGACGGTGTGAACTGGGTGTCCGATGGTCTGTCCGTGCTGCTCATGACTCCACCAGTCGCCATTACCTTAACAACATCCGCCCCAGCCCTCAGGACCTCCCTCGTCCTCTTCCTCACAGATGGGATCCCATCACAGATACCGGAGGGTAGCCCCCTGTATCTCCTTTCAATGTTGAGTCCTGATCTTGTGTGAAAGTCGAAGTGCCCCCCCGTGATTGATAGGGGCGTGACGCTTATCTGCATCCGGGGCGCCTGGATGATGTGCCGGTCGGAGGCCATCTTAACACCGAGGTCTGCAAGACCCGCATCCCTTACCGTTGTAACACCTGCCTGGAGGGTTGCCCTCATATTGTCAAGGGCCCCGTAGAAGTAGAGTGAGAGTGGATCCTCAAGTTTGCTCTCTGTCCTGAACCCATCCTCCATTAGATGGGTGTGCAGGTCAATGAAGCCTGGTAGAATGAACTTATCAGAGGCATCAATAACCTCAACACCTGTGACACTACTCTCAATGGCGGTTATCCTCCCCTTATCAACAAGCACGTACCTCCTTTCATGCTCCCCTGAATAGATGTCCAGAAATTCACCCTTCACTGCAAATCTCATGTAAAAACCCCTGAAAATACCCTTATGGTCACCTTCAATTCTGTAAGGAAAATATATATACAACGGAACCTATATACCTATATAGATTTAGGGGCTGATCTACATGTTTTCTGAATCATTTTTACTGGATGAATCCGGTCAGTCATCCTCAGAATACATACTCCTCTTCGGAGCCATAGTGGTCATTGCAATACTCTCACTGATAATCTACAGGTCCTACTTCCAGAGGAGCAGACTAAACTCTGCCCAGGACACCGGGGAGGTACGCTGCAGTACCGATAGTGGAAGTGCCTCGGAGAACCCGCCGACAAATAACACCTCCGGCCCTGGCCCGGAGCCAGAACCGATACCTCCATCGTTCCCGTGACCAGCTTGAACTGCTGGCTCCATCCAGAACATGAAAACCTATATTCTAGATTTTCTCAGTACTATCTGCTGTAACTCATCCATCGTTACCGAGAACATAAAAACCTATATTCTAGATTTTCCCTCATAGTCGGAGATGAGTGCAGCTACCATGACCGCACCGGCCATGTTCATTGAGAGGTCCCTCATTGTGTCTGAGTACAGGGCAGCAGATGGCTCATAGTAGATTAAAAACCCTGTGATTTCATATAAGAGACAGAAGAGGACTGCAGCCGATACCGTGAACATGAACCTCTCCCACTGGCTCAGTTTTTTGAGTGCGCCATGGAGGAGTGTTGAAAGATAAATTGCCACCACAAGACCCGCAGTAAAGTGCTCGGCCATGTTAACTGCAAGGGGCCCTGAGGCAGCCAGTAGCTTCAGTGCAAATTCAGCGGGGGGATACAGTATGACTGTTAAGATGAAGATCCTCCTTTTATGGTCCTCAAGGAAGCCCTCCGGTTTATAGACGATTATTATGGTGGAAAAGATCAGGCCCGCCAGGAGCTTAAAGTTCATGTCAGGATGGGAAAGGAGGAATACCGTTAACCAGACGATCAGAAAAACCGGTAACCATTTATCATCAAAAAATGAGAGCTTATAATCATTAAAATCATCAATAATCATGAAATGCAACTCCTTAGCACCCAAAAACCGTTCAAATTATCCCATGAATGAACCCCGATCCAGCAGGTTCTTACTTTTATCTGGAGCATCATTACCCTTTCGACCATAAGATTATATATCCATCATAAATTATTATTCATGGTGATCGATGATGGAAATTGAAGTTAACTGGAAGGCAGTTGTTTCTGGTATCATCCTTACAGTCATCCTTGGACCCCTCCTCAGATTACTGATCCCCTCATTGATGGGCGTGCTTTCAATTCTCCTGGCCTCTGTGGCCTGCGGTTACATCGCAGATAAGGATTATCTCAACGGTGCGGTGAACGGGGTTATCATGGGGGCCGCCGTTGGCATCATAAACATCCTCATGGTCTACATCAAAACTGGTATCATGAATATGCCGATCCTCTCAATACTCATATACGCCCTTGCAGGTGATATGAGCCTTGGATTCCTTGGTGGGAGCGCCGGCAGCATACTGGGGTCCTTCAGGGACTAGAACCTGATTTTTCCCTCATCAGCATCCACCTCAACCTCCATTGAATCCTCCAGAAGACCGAGGAGGTCCTCCGAGGGTCTGTCCACCATGGGTATTCCAGCCATTATGGCCCCGGTTGCGATTATTGGCTCCGCGTTCAGGCATATTATGGCGGCCGGAGCTGTTTCGTTCTTTGCCATCTGAAATATGACATAGGACCCCACCGTGGAGCCCTTACCGCCGGGTATGAGGAGAACCTTCCCCCTAATGCTCCTGCCATGTAATGGGTGTTTCTGGTCAATAACCCTCCCTGTGCCGGGATCAACTCCTCCGAGAAAGCTCAATGGTTCGGTTGATACCAGAACTGGACCTCTTCCCTTTCCACGTGATATAACTCTGCAGTCAACTTCCACCGGATCATCTCCATACCTTTAATCATTCAGTAAGTGGTCACGGATATTCAGTAAAATCCATGGACCCACCTGCATGTCTGAAGACCTAGACAACATCCTTTTTCATGATCTCCCTTAAAACAGAGGTTGCATAGCACCCCCTGGGTATTGAGAATTCAACTGTAAGGCCCTCCTGGCTCTCATGGGCATCCACGTCCCATATCCTGAAGCGTATCGCCCTCCTCATGCCATGGCTTCCAAGTTTGGGGACCTTTATTGAGTTGAAGTCCTCAAGGGACACTCCCTCATCCTCAAGTATCCTCCTCTCAATCTCACCGGGCCTTCCACTGGCAAGGGGGACCTTGCTGCCATATAAGGGTGCTGTCGGATGGGCCTCGAAGTTTAGGATCAGCTCCTCCAGTTCATCTGGATCAGCGTCATGTATTATGTGCTGGTCATTATCAATGACTATATCGCCGGGGATGTGGGTGTTTATGCCGAGGGCCGCCCTCTCACTTACTGCCCGGTTGAAGAGGTATGACTGGTAGGCGTGGACGAACATCCTCTTCAGGGGCTTCGGAAGTGCATGGATGGCCCTCACGTATGATTCATCTGAGAACTCACCCCTACGTAGATCCCTGAGCATCGGTCTCAGCATCATCCTCTCATACCTCATTGATGATGGCATGAGCTCATATGCCTCCTCAAGGTCGCCCCTGTCATAGGCCCTCCTGGCCTCTGAAACAATCTCTGATTCCCCCTCAAGGGGGTTACCTATGTAGCTGTCAACCGCGCCCTTTACATCGCCATGGACAAGTGCCCGTCCAACAAGGTGCGTGTTTGCCCTTGGACTCCCAAAGCGCTGCCAGCCATAGTAATTCGGGACACCCTTATCCTCAAGTTCCTGGAGGGTGGCCTTGGCTGTTTCCAGGGGTTCATCGATTTCGGTGTCCCTTATCAGGATCCTGAAACGGTTGCCCAACAGCTGGCCCATCCGGAGTTTCTTCTCATTTGCTGTGACCCTGAGGAATTTAACGTTTCTTATCCTTTCCTCTATGGCCTTAACCTCTGAGGGTGCTGTGTTGCTCACACATATCCACTGTCTGGTGACGGCCCTCTTATCCTTCATGCCAGCGAATCCCATCCTTCTCCTGTCAAGGTGGAGTTCCCTTGCAATGTCGAGGAGGACGTCGAGGGTTGTCCTGCCCTCCTTCTCTATCCATATCCATGTGTTTGGGCCGCTGCCACTGGGCTCTGTGAGGGGGATCTCCTCCACCTCAAAGTCCCTGTTATGCACCCTTATTCTTCCACCGGTCCCCTCTGTTGATGTGACATAGGTTTCTGCATTCAGCATCGTTTTACTCCAGAATTTATGTACTCAGTCGATAATGTTTCTGCATTCAGCACCATTTTAATTATATAATTCGCTATCCACTGAAGGAAGGCTCAGTTCCCTGAAACTATCCGTCCATGATGATGTCTGCCCTACATCCCAACCTTAGCTGGACTATCTCCTATCAACCATACGCTTGGGCCTGCCCTTAACCTTATAAAATTCGAGTTCGCCTGGCCCTACGAAGTTGAATATTATCTCAAATGTTCCCTCAAGGTAGGCATCATGCAGGTCCCTCTTATATTTGAAGAAGGCCCCTATAAAGTTCTCCTGGATTATCTCCTTGGCGCAGTTTCCTGGATCCTCACATTCAAGGGAGACCCTCATGGTCACTGTGCCCTCATCCTCGTCCCCGTAGAGGAAGGCCTCATATTCCCCTGTGAGGTAATCCATGTTCTCCCTCTGGAAAACCGCTGCCTCAACGTCAACCCGGTTGAATGGATGACCGGAGATCCAGAAGGTCTCTGCCTCCCTTTCAGGGTTCATTATCCTCATGTGGGTCCTTCCACACCTGCACGTGTCCCTGGATATGACCACGGTTGTGTCCTCGGTGTCATAGTTGAGCAGGAGTGTGCCGGTCCTCTCACCAACGGGTAGCAGTGTTGTCAGGACTATCCTGCCGCATTCCCCATCATCAACGAAGTCCCTGAGGTTGGGGTCATAGACATCCAGGTGTACGAGGTCCTCGGGGACGTGGAGTCCCTCCTTGATGTGGCATTCCCCACACATGGTCCCCTCGGTGCTCCCATAGGTGTTGTAGACATCAACTCCCCACAGTTCCTCGACGTATGCCCTTGATTCCGGCGCAAAGCTTTCACCACCAACCACCAGTCTCTTTATGCTTGACTCCCTGGGATCAATTCCCTGCTCCTTCATTCGCCTTGCGAGCCTCAGCAGTTTGAATACGTTTGCAACTATCCCTGTTGGCCGGTAGTTCTCCATTATCCTCACAGGAAATGTGCATTTGCCCTCGGGTATTATTGTCATTCCTATCTTCTGTGCTGCCAGTGTCATCGTGTTGGCCCCGACGTTCATGCCGTAGGATGCGCATACGACGACCCGGTCACCTGTTTCAAATCCCTGGGATACAAAGGACCTCGCATACTTCTCTGCGTACCTCTGCCAGTCCCCCCATGTGAGGAAGAAGGACTTTGGTCTTCCGCTGGTGCCGCTGGTCTCATGGATGGTGTAGATCTCCTCCCAGGGGGCGCATTTAAATTCAAATCTGTCCTTTTCAGGTGGCTGGTTTTTCCTTACTGTTTCACCGCTTATTATAGGGAGCTCCCTTAGGTCCTCATGACTCTTTATATCTGAGGGCTTGATATTGTTCTCCCTGAACCATTTGCTGTAGAAGGGAGAGTTTTCATATGCATAGTTAACTGTGTACCTTATCCTCTCCTCTACAAGGGCGTCCAGTTCGCCACGTTCCATGGTCTCTATTTCAGGATTGAAGTAGGTCCCCATAACAACCACCATCTCCAGACATTAGTTTGTCGTCCATGAAATAAAGATTTGCTGATGATCTCCATCCCGACATGATCAGAGCAAGAATGAAAAAAGATTTGCTGACGGTCCGCTTCCAGCGCTGATTCCAGATCAGGCGGTACATTGGGACGGACGCAGTTACTTGATGGTTTCGCCCTTTAAATAGAATCAGTGGATTTTAATGTGAAGGTGAGTGCCCTGACCGGGACTTGAACCCGGGTAATAGGATCCGCAGTCCTACGTGATATCCGCTACACTATCAGGGCAAAATGAGAGTGAAGGGTAGTTTATACCATCCTATATTAATAATTTTCCATGCAGGTATTTAAGTCTTGCATCAGGATCTCCATAGATAGAGTCTGAAGGTGACGTTTCCCCGCGACCTCACAGCCACGTCTATGTCTTCTGCATCCTCCATTGAACCACGGGATGCAACGGTAACCTCACCGGTCCCCCTGTCAGCTGTGAGATTGTAGTCCATCCCCTCAAGGGTCCTGTTGAGGAAATCCGATGCCATGGTTGGGTCAGGAGACTCTGCAAGGCCATCCAGTATGCTTTCACCTGATGGATAGGACGCCATGGCATCAAGGACATCCCCTGCTTTCGGAGATTCAGGGGTGACCAGCGGGGGGTCCGTGTTGATGACGGATGCCGTTACTATGAAGACCACTGTGAGTGCAAGAACCGCGTCGGTTGTGGATATGTAGCCCCCATCATCCATGATATCCCTTCAAGAAGGCTGTCCTTTCTCCTGATCTAATCCTCCCGGGAGATCATCCGGACCACCATGTCCTTCTTCTCTATGGCACGCCTTGCAGCATCCTCAACCTTCCTCTTCATCTCCTCAAAGTCCTGGGGTGTTTTATCACCCACCATCTTCTTTATCTGGGTGTATGCTGCCTCACGGAAGAGTGGCCTGAGTTCCTCCTCTGAACCGTCCCTCAGGAGAACCGGGACCCCTGAGTCAGTTACCCTTCCTATTTCTGCAACATCAACGCCTGCACCCCTTATGGTATCCATAACATCAGGGGCCACGTCCTCGGGGGCTATTATCATGAGCGAATCTATGGAGACGCCGAGGGGGTCAATTTCAAGGTCCTGCAGCATCCTCAGGACACTGGGGTTTATCATGGACATGACCGCATCGGCATCGAATTCCAGTCCAACCCCTGCTGTTGAGGATATCTCATGTGCATCTCCCCTCAGACCACCATTTGTAACGTCTGTCATTGCATGGACATCGCCCAGGAGCCCTGAATCCATTATGGCCTCGGAGGCCCTTATGAAATTCACGTCAAGGGTCTCCCATACAACATCGAAGAGTCCATGGTATATGGCGGTTGTGGTTATTGTCCCGCCTCCTGACCCCTCTGTTAGGAGTATGACGTCTCCGGGCTCTGCACGCTTCCTGGCTGTTGGTGGTGTCTCTGAAAAGCCTATGGCCCCGACTGCGCTGACAAGCCTGTCACCAAGGACCATGTCACCCCCGACCCTCAGGGTGCTCCCGGCGACCACCGGGACGCCAACGAGCTCTGATACTGCTGCAACCCCTGCAGTGAAGTCAAATAGTTTACCGACGTCACCATCATCTGCAAGGTGGAGGTCGCTTATGAGGGCCACGGGCCTTGAACCCATCACACACACATCCCTCAGGGCTGCCCTGGTGACATGGAAGCCCCCGAGGAAGGGGTATTCGCTTAGGCGTGAGTGTATCCCGTCCACTGCGGTTGTTATGTATACGTCCCCACTTCCTGTTTCAGTCCTTACGACGCCACCATCATCCTGTGCCTCAGGATTTATGAATGAACGTGTCCCTGTGCTTGAAACGATATCTGCGATCTTCCTGTGGACAAAAAAGTCGCCCTCACCCCGGGACCCGACCCCCATCTCACCCATTCCAACCCCTGCAGGGGGGTATGATATTATGGTCCTGAGGCCATCGTCGAGTCCACCGGTTTTAAGGGTATTCTTAACCTCATAGATAACCGCGTCCGCCATCCGGATGGATGTTTCCCTGTCTGTATCCTTGAATTCCAGTATAAGGTCAGCCAGTGCGTTCCTGAGTGACTCCTCATCCATGGAATCCATGTTTCGCCTTACAAATCCCTCTATATCCATTATCCAACCTCTCACTGATCCTTTCATGCCCTGATTATTTCGACAAAGTTCCTTAGAACATCCAGTCCGGCTTCCCCGCTCTTTTCAGGGTGGAACTGGGTTGCATGGATGTTATCGGATTCGATGGCCGCTGTCATTTCAACCCCATAATCTGTCCTTGCAACGACCACGTCGTTGGAGGGTTCAGCATAGTAGGAGTGGACGAAGTAGAAGTACTCATCCTCAGCACCCTCAAGGAGCTGTGAATCTTCCACAATTATCAGCTGGTTCCAGCCCATATGGGGGACCTTATTGCCTGGTGGTATTCTTATGACCCTTCCCGGTATAAGGTCAAGACCATGGACACCAGGAGATTCCTGGCTCTCTGAAAGGAGCACCTGTAGCCCCAGGCATATCCCCAGGAAGGGTTTCCCATCCATGATGTTCCCCAGCAGGGTTTCCCTCAGACCCTCGAGTTTGGCCATCGCACTTCCAAATGCACCGACACCCGGGAGTACGAGTGCGTCGGCGGCTTCAAGGATCTGTGGATCTGATGTCACAAGGGCATCTGCCCCTATCTTCCTGAATGCATTGGCTATGCTCCTGAGGTTTCCGCTTCCATAGTCTATGATGGCTATCAAGCGATCTCACCTTGTATAGTAATCCTGGACCCTCACGGTGTCGTTTAGGTGTGGTGTTGATACCTCATGGAGTACGGTGTTCTCCATGGCCACTATGGAGTGCCTCTCCCCTGGTTCTATGCGGATGGTGTCGTTCTTGCTGAAGTACTCCTTCCGGTTATCGAATTCTATGTAACCTGAACCCGAGATTATGTACATGGTCTCATCCTTCTCCTCATGGTAATGGAATGATGTCCTGTAGCCCTCCCTTATGAAGAGCTCCTTTGTGAGGTACTTCTCGGTGTTTATGAGGATCTTCTCATAGCCCCATGGCTTGTCCTCCCGGTTACGGTACTCCTTCCTTATCTCCTCAAGTTCTTTGGAGGTGTCGATGGCCATCCAGAAGAGACCGTCCTCCCTGTAGTAGCCCAGCTTGTTCTCCTTTGCCATGAGGGGGAAGAGTGTCTTCTCGATGTCCCCCGACTCAAAGTCACCGAAGTCAAGGTTTCCCTTGGAGAAGTAGACCCCTGCGTTGATGTAATAGTCAAGGAGTGGTTTCTCTCTGAAGTTTATTATCTTATCACCGCTGGTTTCAACTATGCCATATGGTGACTGCATCCTGGTTATGAACATGGTCAGGGGATAATCTGACATCTCACCCAGGTGTATCATCTTCTTTATATTGAGGTCAGCCACAACATCCCCATTCCTTATTATGCACTGTTTCTCTCCATCTATGGCCTCCATTCCAAGCCTTATGGCGTTAAGGGTCCCCAGTGGTTTCTCCTCCCTTACATACTCTATTCTGAGTCCCTTGTAGTTATCACCATACCTCTCCTCTATCCTTTCCCCAAGGAAACCTGTAAGGAGGTACACCGTGTTTATGCCTGCATTTTTGAGGTCAAAGAGCTGTTTATCAAGGATGGTGTAGCCCTCCTTTATCTCGATGAGTGGTTTTGGTATTTTCTCAGTTAGGGGTCTCAGACGTTTCCCGAATCCCCCGCAGAGTATCATTCCAACTGTTTCAGCCATCATATCACCTTTTTAATGTTTCTTCTAAGGGCATCTCCAAAATCAGATTCCACTATGCTCCTCTGTCCCAGTGTCCTTGCATGGGCATCAAGTTCAGCCACCACATGGGTGTAACCCAGTCCCCTGAGTGGCTCCACCAGTCTGGGCCCGTCGGTAACTGCAACGGATTCAAGACCCAGTTCCTCCACTGGGAGTGCATGGGGAACCCCTGAAACGACTGCAAACTCTATTTCCTCATTCCTTAAAATTTCTGCAGCCCTTGCACCGGTTATGGGGTATTCATCAAGTCCACCTGTTATATGCTCCACCCTGTTACCGCTCCTCTCTATCTCTGAGAGTATGTTCTCTGCATGCCTCCGTATCCTTGGAAGGCCAATACCCTTATCAAGATTCGCGATTATAATGGGGGGGTTATCAGGGTTCAGTGACCCGAAGGGCAGTGTCAGTGTATCGGCAAAGAGGTAGGATGTCTCCTTCTTGGCATTGAGGACAAAGGCCACCCTTCTACCTTCCATTATGGCTTCAAGAACCCTGAGAGCCACCTCATCCTTATCATCGCCGTAGGATGGGCGGATGTATTTCCCCTGGGCCATGCCCCTTGTCTTTTCAATTTCTGTTGCGAGTTTCAGCATCTTTATCTGACGCTCTGCCTCCTCTTCAGGGATTATACCCTGCTCCGCAGCTGCCTCCAGGACTATTATGGCACCCTCAGTGTTATCACCCTCACCGAAGCCGCCATGGGATTCCACGGCGAGGACCCTTGCAGGTATACCCGCCCTCTGGACAGCCTCCTTCAGGTCCTCGCCGATTATCATACTGGCACAGGTGCCCACCACACCCACAAGTTTGGGGGAGAACATTTCATATGCCTTCCTGAGGGTCTCTGTGAGTTTATCGGATGCCCCGAAGATGAAGTCCTGCTCTGACATTGCAGTTGTTAGGACACGGACTCCATCAGTTTCAAGGAGTCTCCCTGTCCTGAAGCAGCAGCCATGGGGGCCGTGAAGGATTATCACGTCAGCGTCAAGGTCTCTGAGTGTGTAGAGTGATGCGGCTATTGGGCTGGGTCTTGGATGCAAATTACGTCACCTCAAATGTCTGTGGTTATGCAACATGGCTGGAACCATGATGCAAATCCATCCCATGATTCATATCCATGGATTGATTAATATTCATTTAGAAGCTTACATATATAATGATGGTTGCCATGATCATAGAGAACCCCTTAAGGGGAAGCTACATTGAAAGGCCCAACAGGTTCACAGTGGCTGTTTATGTTGATGGTGAGAGGCGGCTAGCCCACCTGAGGGACCCTGGAAGGCTCAGAGAACTTCTGATACCTGGAAACGATGTTATACTGAGGAAAGCCTCCTCAGGAAACCGGAAAACAGAGTTTGATGTTATAGCCCTCAGGAGGGATGATGAGTGGGTGCTTGTAAACTCGGGCTTCCACAGTGACCTGGCTGCCAGTATAATAGAATCCTCAGCAGTGGATGAGTTTCGTGGCTTCAGAATAGAAAAGAGGGAATGCAGCTTCGGCAGAAGCAGGATTGATTTTCTGCTGGCATCTGAAAATGAAAGGATGCTCGTTGAGGTCAAGGGCTGCACCCTTGTCAGGGAAAACCTTGCGCTTTTCCCTGACGCACCCACAGAGAGGGGCAGGAGACACGTTGAGGAACTGGAACGCGCCCTCTCTGAGGGTTACCATAGCAGTGTACTCTTCCTTGTATTTGGCAGAAGTGCACGCTTCTTTTCTCCAAATCATGAAATGGATCCTGAGTTTTCATCTGCACTTAGAAGGGCCCATGAAGCAGGCGTGAATGTAATACCCTACACCCTGGCCACTGATATCAATGAGAAAGTCCTTGTGTATCCCCTAAGGAGAATAGCTGTGCGTTGGCCGGGTGAATCCCCCTGATTCATGTCATTCCGAAATTTCAGGCGCTGATGTAATTCTTTAACCTTTCAATCTCCTCTGGTTTTCCTATGCCCAGTATTATATCCCCTGCCCTGAAGGAGTAATCCCTTGGAGGGTCTATTATGAGTTCATCTCCACGTCCCACACCGATTATAATTACCCCTGTCACATCATGGATGTCAGCGTCAAGGACTGAAACTCCTTCAAGTTTGCTCCCTTCAGGGATTGGGACTTCAACCATCCTCCTTGTGGATTCCTCTGCAAGCACATCCTGTACGAACATAGCCTCATAGCCGTCATCGATGCTCCTGGACATCAGCCTCCCTGATATGACAAAGGGGGATATCACCTGATCAGCACCCGCCATCCTCAACTGCTCAATGTTCTCATATCTCTCAGCCTCGGCTATGATCCTCACAGATTCATCTATCTTCCTTATGCCAAGTATGCAGTGTATGGTCTCTGAGTCAGATTCAAGGTCCACTATAACCGCCCTCGCGCCCCTGACATTGGCCTTTTCAAGGTCAGAGACCCTGGTGGGGTCCCCATGGACAAAGTTGGCCCCACTCCTCAGGACCTTCTTCCTGACGTTCTCATCCTCTGCAAGCACAAACACCTCACTCCCCCGGAGTTCCCTGAGGCACTCCAGGGTACTCTCACTCCAGCCACATATAACCACGTGCCTTGATTTAGCCACATCTATCAGCCCCATTAATTTCATCTGCTCCCTGTTTATGAGGAACTCTAAAAGTCTTTCAACTGCAACCGCGAAGGTCCCTATGCCAAGTACGATAAGGGTTACCGTGAAGTACATTCCAAGTGGCGTTGAGGGACTGTAGTCACCGTAACCAACAGTTGCTATTGTTACAAAGGTCCAGTAGAGGGAAACCGTCCATGACTCCCCCTCTATGAAATGGAACCCTGCTGTGCCGTAGATGATCACAGCAAGAACAAGGAGGAGTATGCGCGTGGCCGGGACCTTTAAGACCCTTGGGAGATGCTTTCTTATGATCTCAATTACAAGGACCATCCTATCCCCTCAGGACTCATCAATCACTGGCAAAGTTTCCACCACCCATCAGCATCCAGTTACTGTCTGTAAACAGCGAAGGCGCGGCCAGCCATTCGTCTATCATCGCCTCAGATAGATGAGAATCAGCACAGCTATCACAACAATTAGAATGATAAGGACAAGAAGCCATAGCCAGTCCCCACCTGCAGAATCATCAGCGCCACCAGAATCATCATCGTCGTCGAGGTCAATATGTTTTCCTGATGAACTCTTAAACCCGCCACCAGCCTTACCCTTCATGGCTGGTTTCAGGGTATCCCCTGAGTGGGCCATGCAGGTCCCTATCGATGAACCCGCCACAAATATCATGAGCATGAGAAGAGCTAACCATCTCATACCAGCACCTCCATTTCTTTAATTAATCATAGTTCAGTCCGGGCCCTAATAAATTAGTATCCCTGTATGATCAACCATACAACTCCCCCGTAAGGATTACATAATACTTCAGACATAATATTCTACTATGAAGGTGAAATGTGAGGAATGTGGGGAAACCTACACCCTAAATGATGGGGAGGACCCTGATGATTACATCTGCGAATGCGGCGGAAAACTCAAAAGGGAAACATTCTTGAGGAGAACAGCTCTAGGGGTGGGAGTGTTCTCTATCCCCTACGGCTTCATAGGATTCTCAGAACTCACATTGGGTGGCATTGCTTTAGCGGTGATACTATGGTTCAATGGGAAGGACACATCCTTCGATGATGCCCCATTCATGACCAAGGTCATTGCAGTCATCGCATGGATCTTCTCTCTAGGCACAGCGCTCATCTTAATCCTATCAAGTCTTTTATGGCATGTACCATCTACCATGACTCTCCCCTTCTTCATGGTCCTCTATATCCTCGATCGCATACTCTTGTAGTTGAGTTCTTTTAGTCTATCCAGTTCCGCTTCAACATCCCTCACTGCTGGCCCCTGCCTGGGCGGGTCCTGGAATGATAGCAGGCACTCCGTGAAGGAGGAGTATGGCATCTCTAGGATGTACTCCAGGGGCCAACCCGCCTCCACACTTAACCTGTAGATTTGCCTTTTGAGGATGATCCACTCCTCCTCCGCTGACCTCCTCTTTTCTTTTTTTATTCTCCTCATCATGTCCCTTACATACTCCTGGCCCTATAAATTAGTATCCCTGACAATCCATGATGTTCAGGCCAGCCTCCTCTGTATGAACTTCCTCATCTCATCTGTCAGAAAGACGATGGGTGTGAAGAGTATCAGGATGAACCACTCCAGGATTCCGGGTGGGGCTGTGCCGAAGATGGGCTGCAGTGGTGGCAGATAGATAACAAGGAGCATCACCGAGATTGCAAAGACCATACCTGCCAGTATCCACCTGTTCCTCAGGAGGCCCGCCTCAAGTGCTGATGAACGGAGGGTCTGTGAGGAGAGAAGATTGCCCAGCTGTGCCATGACTATACCTGCAAAGACCACCGTGGTGGCCCTCATGTAGAGGGGATCGCTGGCTGAAAGTTCCTGTCCTGGAAGCCATCCCCCTGAATAGAGAACCAGGAAGTATGCTGCCATGATGAGGGCTGCCTCAATTGTCCCTGTGAACAGGTAACCCCTCAGGATGACCTCCCTGTTAAGGAGCCTCTCTGAGGGGGCCCTTGGTGGCAGTTTCATCACATCAGACTCCGGCAGGGATCTTCCAAGGGCCAGGGCCGGGAGGGTGTCTGTTCCAAGGTCTATTGCGAGTATCTGCATTATGGTTATTGGGAGGGGTATGCTGAAGAGAACCATCATGATAAATGGGACTATCTCAGCTGTCTCATGAGAAAATATGTAGGTTATGAACTTCCTTATATTCTCATAGACCGTACGGCCCTCCCTGACCGCGGTCACGATACTTGCAAAGTTGTCATCTGCAAGGACTATGTCTGCTGCCTCCTTTGCAACATCGGTGCCGCTCCCCATGGCAACACCTATATCTGCCTTCCTGAGGGCGGGTGCATCGTTAACACCGTCCCCTGTCATGGCAACGATCTCATCTGAGTCCTCCAGGACAGATGCTATCCTCATCTTATGTTCAGGGACCGCCCTTGCGAATATAAGGTTCCTCTCCCTGGCCAGTATACCCCTGAGTTCGGTGTCTTTGAGCTTATCCAGCTCCTTTCCCTTGATTATTCTGCACTCACCCTCCACTATCCCGATCTCCCTGGCTATGGCCTCTGCTGTGAGACCATAGTCACCTGTTATCATTATGATCCTTATACCTGCAGTCTTGCAGTGCTCCACAGCCTCCTTAACCCCCTCCCTTGGTGGATCATGCATGGCTGCCATGCCCACCAGTACAAGGTCCCTCTCAACCTCACCGGGGTCCCTGACTTCAAGGTCCTCGGGGAGTTCCCGGTATGCGAAGGCAAGTACACGGAGACCCTTCGAGGCCATTTCATCATGTATGCCTATTATCCTTTCCTTCTCATCTGCATGGAGGGCTCTGACCCTCCCATCCACAGAAATGCGTTCCGATAATCCTATTATCTTCTTTGGCGCTCCCTTGACGTAGGCCACCCTCTTCCCTGATTTCTCATGGATTGAGGTCATTGATTTCCGCCTGGAGTCAAAGGGGAGCTCTGTTATCCTTGGCATCGCTTTGAGTTCTGCCTCAGCATCAAAGCCCAGCTTCTCGGCTGCAACAAGGAGGGCGCCCTCGGTTGAATCACCCAGCACACTCCATTCACCTTCCTCATGTATGAGGGCCGAATCGTTGCAGAAGGTGGCTGCCCTCATGAGCAGCTTCAGCTCGGCCATGTCCCTGTGGCTCACTGGTTCACCCCTGAAGAGGAACTGACCTTCTGGTCTGTAACCTGACCCTGTGACCTCGATGACCTTATGGGGGATCCATATTTTCCTGACCGTCATCTCACCCCTTGTGAGGGTCCCTGTCTTATCTGTGCATATGATTGTCGTTGATCCCAGTGTCTCCACACTGGAAAGTCTCTTCACAAGGGCGTTTTCCCGGGCCATCTTCCTTGCGGATGCCGCAAGTGAGAGTGTGACGCTCGGAAGAAGGCCCTCCGGGACGTTTGCAACCATCAAACCAATTGCGAATATGAATGCCGTTTCAAGGGGGAGTCTGACTATGTAAAGGTTCACCAGGAAGAGGATGACCCCCATGGCGACCGCCAGGGCCCCTATGATCCTTGCGGCCAGGGATATCTGTCGCTGGAGGGGGCTGGGCTCCTCACGCACCTCCTGTGTGAGTGTCGCTATCCTGCTGAACTCGGTGTCCCTGCCGGTTGCAAACACAGCGGCCCTTCCTGTACCTGAAGTCACCTGGGTGCCTGCAAACAGAATGTTCTCTGTGTCTATGTAGTTATCAGCCTCCCTGACCGGGTGTGATACCTTTCTCACAGGTTTTGATTCTCCTGTCAGTGCTGATGCATCCACCCTCAGGTTGTGTGATTCAAGGATCCTTGCGTCGGCCGGGACGGTGTCCCCCTCCTCAAGGATTATGATGTCCCCGTGCACGACATCAGCCGCGGGTATCAGAACCTCCTTTGAGGCCCTTATGACCTTAACCATCACAGGCAGAATGTTTTTAAGGGCCTCGGCTGCCTTTTCAGCCTCATATTCCTGCCAGAAACTGAAGAGTGCGTTTATGATTATAACCATTACAATGGCGACTGCAAGCTGGTAATTGCCTGTTATAAAGGACAGTATGGCTGCGATCCAGAGCAGCAGTGCAAGTACGTTGTAGAGGTTTGATAGAAAAAGCAGGATGAGTGGTCTCCTTTTGACCTCCTCAAGTTTGTTTGGACCGTGGATCTTGAGGCGTTTTTCCGCCTCCTGGGGGTCAAGGCCTGATTCTGATGTTTCAAGCCTCTGCAGGACCTCCTCCACTTCAAGTTCATATATGGCGGTCATGGTTAACACCACATTTACACTTGAAACACACCACCCTCATTATTAAATTAATGTAATACTCTCATCCCATACCCTTGGGGTTGCACAGCCACCAGCTTCATCAAGGGGACTTACACTTGAAATGCACCACTCATGTTATTAAATTAATGTGATATCCTATGAAACTATCTGCTGCATATAATGCTTATTATGTCCCCATCCTCCAGTTCATGGTCGGATGCGACCCTCATACCCTTTCTGGCATCCACCGCATGGAGGAAGGAGTCACCTATCTCCGTGTGTATCAGGTAGGCAAGGTCCCTTGGACTGGAGCCCCGCGGTACAAGGATGGCGTCTGGCAGCACATTCCCCTTCTGGTCAGTGAATCTGTGCTCATCCTCAACCGGGAAGACAACTATCATGTCCAGAAGATCAAATACGGCCCTGTTGATGGCCTCCTGGACACCTGTGCTTCCGTAAACCTCCAGGACATTTTCACGTATGTACTCAAGGGCCGCCCTCTGTTTATCTGTGAGCTTTGATTCATCGATTATCTCAAATTCACTGCCACCGGGGGTGTAACTGATTAAACCCGCCTCTGCTGCCCTTCTGAGGGCCAGTTCAGCCTCTGCAGATGCGGGTACCACGTGGGGGTAGGCATCCTTCAGGCGCTCAATATTCTCACCGGCTGAGGGAAGGTCAGCCTTATTTGCAACTATGAGCATTGGCTTTGCTATTCTGAGGAGCTCATCAAGGAACTGCAGAAGCTCATCCTTCCCCCATGAATAAACATCGGCATCCACCTTTCTTGATGCCTCAATGATGTCCTCAGGTGTTATTCCGGTACCTGAGAGCTGTTCATGTATGATTCGGTTCATGTCGAGCTTCTCTGAAGCAGCCTTTCTGAGGAGCCTCTCCCAGTTCCTCTCGAGGATCCCGTAGAGCCACATGGTTATCTCCTCCTCCAGGAACTCAACGTCCTCCAGGGGGTCGTGGCTTCCTGCTTCAACGGGTCTCCCCTCCTCATCGGTGGAACCCGAGGCGTCTATGACATGGAGAAATGCCCTCGCCTGTCTGAGGTCATCAAGGAACTTGTTCCCGAGGCCCCTCCCCTCATGGGCCCCTGGTACCAGGCCGGCGACGTCTATGAGCTCCACTGGTATTAGTCTGACACCATTGATGCACCGGGAGTTCCGGGGGTTGCATTCAACTCCAAGTTCCCTGCAGGGGCATCTGCAGGATGCATAGGCCACTGCATGGTTGGCATCGATTGTTGTGAAGGGATATGATGCAACCTCGGCCTCAGATAGGGTGGCTGCATTGAAGAATGATGATTTTCCAACGTTGGGTTTTCCTGTGACTGCAATCTGGATCATTGTTATCACATTAATAAGTAGTGCCGGGATATTATAATAAAATGTTGGTATGGGACACTCTCTTTAATGGAGAGATTGCTGAGACCCAGTGAATATCTGCCTCCGTGCTGATTTGATGGAATAGGGGTAATTTTATGACTCTGAACATAGTGGGAATAGGTCCAGGATCGCCGGATTACATCACACCCGCTGCAAAAAATGTGGTTATGAACTCAGAAGTTGTATTTGGAAGTCGCAGGGCCCTTGAACTTTTTCCATCCGCCAGAAAAACCGTGGTCCTCGGTGCCAGGGATATGGATGAGAAGTTAGGAAGGGCTGCTGAACTTGCAATCGCCATGGAGGTCTCCGTGCTCTCCACAGGCGACCCTGGATTTTCAGGGGTCCTCAAACCACTGAAAAGGATAATATCCTCCCGTGGACTCCCGGTGAGGGTGAAGGTGGTGCCTGGAATCAGCTCAATCCAGCTATGTGCTGCGAGGCTGCTGATACCCTGGGACGATGCAGATGTCATCACCCTTCATGGACGTGGCGAGGAGGGGATCCTGGATGTAATTGATAATGGGAGGCCAACCATAATCCTGCCCTCAAGGAATCCATCAAAGACAGCAGCATTCCTCATTGAATGCGGTCTTGACCCTGAAAGGAGGGTTGCTGTCTGTGAAAGGCTCAGCTATCCCGATGAGAGGGTCCTGAAATCAACACTGAGGGATGTGAGTGAATCTGAATTCAGTTACATGTCCATCCTCGTTGTCCTCTGAAGCCTTTATTTACCTCTAATTCCATCCCCTTCTCTGATATCCTGAAAACGACACATCAGCTGAAATATTCTGCCACCGAAGCCGTGACTGTATATAACGAATTTTCAGCTGCTGATGCTCCGGATGTTTTCTGAGGCTGATTAATACTGAATAATCCTCTATTAATAAAAATCCTTTTTAGATTGTCCCTCTTATTGTATAACTTCATGAAAACATCCAGTTTATTTTTTTGAAGTGTAAAGATAATTTCTTAATTTCAAGATCAAACCGTAAATTATATTCATTATAACTGTGAGAATAAAGTTCACCTTTGGGAGGTGATAAAATAGACCTATATAAAAGGTTTTCTATTCTGTTTTGCACCATATTCCTCCTACTGATACTGCAGGGTACAGTAGCTGCAGAATCAAACTATACAGTGGACTATTCAACATACCTCGGTGACAAAGTCGTTGACGAGGCACGTGACGTCTATGTGGACGACTCAGGGTACATCTATGTGACCGGATCTACACATGTAAATGGATCCAAGGATGTATTCGTCACCAAATTTAACGTGACAAGAGAAGTCATATACCACACAATATTAACTGACACATCAGGAGACGACTGGGGCCACAGAATAGTTGCAGATGGAGATGGATACGCCTACGTTGTGGGCGAGATAAACCATGACGGTCTGAAGGTTGCGGATGCCTTCATATCAAAAATAGACCCCTCAGGCAAAGAAGTTAAGAGGGTATACATTGGCGGCTCAGGCTATGACGTTGCAAAGGGCCTTGCCATCGATTATGAGGGCAACATTTACGTCAGTGGCTACACAATTTCAACCGTCCTCAATGTATCCGAGCTGGGTGGGGGTACAGCCAGAGTGCCTGGGACCAACCCAAACGCAACTCCACTGACAGACTGGACCTATCATGGTGGATACGATGCATTTCTTGCCAGGTTCGACCAGGACCTCAATCCTGTCAATCTAAGATACTTTGGGGGATCATGGGACGACTACTGCCAGGGTATCGCCATTGACTATGCAGGTAACATATACATTACGGGATACACCTACTCAGATGACTTTCCAGTGACATTTGATGCCATATCCGGTGATAAAAGGGGAACCACCGATATATTTCTATCAAGATTCACTCCAGACCTGAATTGTGATTATTCAACCTATCTTGGAGGTTCAGGACCGGATTTCTGTTATTCAATTATATCCAGGGACTCCCGGATTTACCTCGCAGGTAAAACCAATTCATCTGACTTCCCTGTGACACCAAACGCCTACCAGAAAACAAGGAACGGCTCCAGTGACGGTTTCATCATGGTATTCAATGACTACTCAGTGGAATACTCAACCTATCTCGGTGGGCGCGGAGACGACTCAATAAACGATATCACACAGGACATCCTTGGAAACCTCTACCTCACAGGTTGGACAGGATCAGATAACTTCCCCTTAACACCCGGAGCATACGACAGTTCCTTAAGTGGTGTGGATGCCTTCGTTATGAAATTCAGCATCCCGAAAGGCGTCCTCTACAGCTCCTACCTGGGGGGCATTGAGGCAGACCAGGGCTACGGTGTGGCGGTTGACAGGTACCAGAACATCTATGTTGCAGGGAAAACCTGGTCCTCAAATTTCACGGTAACTCCAGATGCCTGCAAAAAGAATCTCACAGGACTCTCAGATGGTTTCCTTACAAGATTCACACCATTCATAATAAGCAACATCAGCGTGACACCCCTCAACGGGACAGGACCCCTCACAGTAACCCTTAGAGGTAACATAACCAACTGCGGTGATTCCACAGGGTGGTACAGACTTGACCTCTACATAAACGGTTACAGGACTGCTGGAAAGTGGGTCGAGGTTGGTTCACTGGAAACAGAGCCCTTCGAGTTTGAATACACCCTGAGAAACAGCAGGGCATATTCTGTGGGTGTGAACAACTTCCCACCAGCAACTGTGAGGGTATTCCTCGGGCCCCTGATAATCCCAGAGAACCTCCGGGTGACACCATCAGGTGGCCAGGAGCCCCTGAAGGTGAATGTGACAGCTGACCTTGTAAACTACGGCGACCTTCCAGACAGCTACACAGCAGAACTTTACATTGACGGGGTGCTCCTTGACAGCAGGAATGTCACCGTGAACGCCAGCAGCAGGACCACCGTATCCTTCAACAGGACCCTTGCAGCAGGCCTATATGAGATCACCATAAACGACCTTGAACCCGAGCTGGTCTATGTCATGGAGGGGGAGAAGTTCTACATAGAAAACTTCACACTGACACCCCAGAGCGGAGCAGCACCACTGACGGTTACGGTCAGCGCCATGATCACCAATATCGATTCAAATCCAAGGAGTTACACAGCCACCATATACGTCAACGGTGTTCCCGATCACACGAAGGTCCTCAATATTCCAGGTGAAAGCACGGTACCCTTCAGCACCAGCATACTCCTTCCTGATAGAGGATTATACACGATATCACTCAACAATAATGTCTCAGGAACCGTCAGGGTCCTCAGTGAGGCCAACTTCACACTATCCAATGTTACAGTTTCCCCGGTGGAGGGCAAATCACCACTCAACGTGACTGTCACTGCAATAGTAAGGAACAACGGTGACCTAGCAGGTGATTTCGCAGTGACGCTCTACCTTGATGATGTAGCCTGGGAAACCAGAACCGTCAGTGTCCCTGGTAAGAGTTCGGTGCTGGTTTCATTCAAAAAGGAGCTCGCCTTTCCAGGTGAATACCGTCTGCGTTTGAACTCAGGCACTGATGTGACTATCAGGGTCCTTGAGCCTGATCCAACGATCACAGGGTTCAATGTCACGCCTGTGACAGGCCCGGCCCCATTAAGTGTAAGGGCGTCCCTGAACGTGACAAATCCCCACGACCTGGTTATAGGTTTCACTGCAAGGCTAATGGTTGATGGTGTGGTCGTCCAGGAGAACATTGTGAGTCTCAGTCCGGGCGAAACAAGGGAAATCGCCATGGGGACACTTCTAACCCCTGGAAACCATACTGTGGGAATCAATGAGTTCAGTAAAATCGTGCGTGTCCTTAGACCTGCCAGCATAACCCTCTCAGATCTGCGCGTGACACCATCTTCAGGTTTCAGCCCTCTTACCATAACAGCCACTGCCACTGCCAGGAACACCGGCGAGGTTGACGGGAATTACACTGCAGTCCTCTACATCAACGGTCTGGCTGTGGATGAGAAGAATGTTACAGTTGGGGCCGGTAGAAGCGTCCAGGTGGCATTTAATCACACCATAGAAAATGCCGGAATATACCTGGCTGGAATAGGATCTCTAACCCCACTTGATGTGAGGGTACTCAGTGAACCTGCAATCTCAAACCTCAGTGCCACACCACTCACCGGTGTTTCACCACACAGGATAATAGTCACGGCCCTGGTAAGCACCACTGAGGAGGGGTCTGGAAACTACACTGCAGGGCTCTACATTGACGGTGTGAATGTCCAGAACAGGACCGTTAGGGTCACAGGTCCGGGTTCAGTGCTTGTTAGCTTCACAGCGGATATCAGTGAACCAGGTGAGCACCAGGTGACTGTCAATTCCCTTTCCCCGGTCACGGTGAGGGTTCTAAGACCCGCAACCTTCATTGTTGACAGCCTAACTGTTTCACCATCCACCGGAGTCATACCCTTCAGAGTCAATGCATCTGTAAGGGTGACCAACATCGGAGACATTGCCGGTAACTACACCGCAAGGCTCTACATTGACGGTGTGAATGTCCAGAACAGGACCGTTAACGTGCCTGCCGGTGGGGATGTCACAGTGTCATTCACATACAATATAACGCAGAGGGGCAACCACACGGTGTGGATAGATAATCCGCCCGGCATCAATGTGAACGCACTGAAACCAGCCACACTTGAGATAAGATCATTCAGTGTTACACCGGGAAGCGCTGTGGGGTCAGTGAACGCAAATGTCAGTGCAGAGATTGAAAACAGTGGTGACCTTGAAGGGGAATTCAGCATACCATTCTACCTAAACGGGTCACTCATAAGGAACGAAACCATCAGACTCGGACCCGGGGAGAGAGGAAACATAAACTTCCAGCAGTACCTATCCGGACCCGGTGTCTACACCTTCAGTCTGGGTAACCTCAGGAACAGCACAGTATACGTTAACCCGGCCAGAAGAAAATACTCCTTCACATTCAGAAATACAGGAAAGTACACCACCACAGTGACATACTATGTGACGGTTTATTCATCAACCGGTGCAAAACTTGGATACCGGACATTCAAGTTCACACTGAAACCCGGCAGAAGCTACTCAGCAACCATCGGATACTACCCATACGATGCAAGGATAGTGACAACGAGGAAGATCTACAACCCGAGCAGGTACACCAGGACCATAAAACTCTCAGAGACCTTCAGAGCCGACACACTATCAGCAACGCTCAACTACAGCAACACCATAAGGGGTTACAGGTACGTGTACATAAAAAAGACCTTCAGGGCGGTTAATATGAGAATAACCGTCACCTGATCTTTTTATTTTTTGGATTAAAACATCGATTCAGAGCTTCTACTAAAAACTTATTCTGGATAACATCAAATCATTGCAAAAATCAGCTGCCGAATTGGTCTCAAAAAAATTTGTTGCACAAAATAAGATAAGGAAAAATTATTATTCAAACATCTTCCTCATGCAGCGCCTTATTGTACCCTCGGCAGCCTTTCCACCCATGAGGTTCTTTATCTCCTTTGCAAGGGCCTGTGCAGCAACCAGATCCGTGTGCCTGATCTCACCCTTCTCTATCCATTTATTTACCTCATCATCAAGGTCTGATAGGGTGTTGAGTGCTGCATCCAGTTCCTCCTGCTCCTCAAGGAGGTGCATTGATTTAGCGCTCCTCACAAGGAGTTCAGGGTTCATGGCCTTGAGCATTCCATTAACACCTGAGGTTTCAACGAGTGAAGCTATGGTCTGGAGTGTCATGAGGATCTGCTTTTCAACCATCTCCTTGGGGGCCCTGATTATCTGTGTACCCACATAGTAGTAGTCAAGGACACCTGAAAGTGTGACCGCTGTAACAAGTGACCCCATATCTGCAACTGCACTTGATACGTCGGCTGGTACAACATAGGCTACCTTACCGCAGCTTTCAGCGAGTTCAACGCATCTTGATATCTGTTCATCTGTTGCTATGTCAAGTTCACTGCTTGAGTGACCCCCTATGACATAGTGGCCGTGCTGTGGTGTACCAGGGACGGCTGCAGGGTGCATTGATGCTATACCCAGGTCCTTACGATCCCTTCTAAGCTCCCTTTCAAGTACGTAGTAGAGTACCACAGGTGAGACCGTACAGGTGTTTGCTATGACAGCCCCCTCTGGCAGGTGATTTGTTATGTTCTTTGCTATCTCAAAGGTCTTCTTACCGAAGGGTGTGAAGAGTACTGCTATTTCAGCCTCACTGGCTGCCTCTGCATCGTTGTCTGTTACTGTGACCCCTGCATCCTCAACCACCTTCCAGTGTGCATCATCCAGCATATCCCTTGCTGGTTCTGCCAGTACAACGTCATGTCCGGCCTCTGCAAATTCAATTGCCATTCTGCTTCCACCGTAGGGTGCCTCACCCCCATATTTTTCAGGCAAGTTCAGCTGGTCCACATAAAGTTTCTGGTTACCCGCGCCATAAACTGCAACTTTCATAGTGCTCACCTAACATTAATATATTGTTAAGTAATTTGAATGAATATTATAAATTTTGGCATTTTTTTCTTTGAAAAAATTAGGAGCCCCCAGCATCCTAAAATACATTAAGAAGTCAAAAATTATTTTAAAATTTGATATACTCCCATTTAAATTCCATATTAAGATTTAAAGGTCTTAAATATGATATAAATTGAAATAATGACATCTGAGATGGAAAATTTTTTAATAAAAGATGGTGATTCTATAATACAGTGGCCTTAAAGGTGGTAAAAAGAGGAAAAATCAGGTGCTCAATGTACTGATCATAAAAAATTTAAGGGATCTATTCTGGCTCGGGTTCGCCGTAAAGCTGCTCTGCTATCTTCTCCAGGGTTTCAATACCCTTTGCCTCCTTCTTGAGAAGCGGGACCTCTGCAACCACCTTATCACTGAATTTCTCCCGGATCTGCTTAAGCCTCTCCTGCTGGAGTTTTCTGCGGGCATTACAGAACTCGCAGTCGCTCTCCTCCGGGAGGACCTGGTTCACTATTACGCCGTCGGCGTGGATACTGTACTTCTCGAGGGCCTTCATTGCCCTCTCTGACTCGTAGATGGACATCTCCTCAGGGATGACAACCATCTTGAAGGATGTCCTCTCAGGGTCTGACATGACCTCCCTTGCAGCGTTTATCTGCTTCTTGGTGGCCTCCATGTCCTGCAGCGCCCTGTCCTCCTCTTCCTCATCACCCATGAATGGGAGTATGTTCTTGAAGGCCTTGGCCATGCTTCCTATCTGCCTCCTTATCTTTATCATCTTCCCGACCCATGAGTCCATTATTTCAGGGAAGGATAGGAGGCGGAGGGTGTGACCGGTTGGTGCCGTGTCAAAGATAACGATGTCGTATTCATCGGTTGTCATGTACCTCAGGAACTGGTCGAAGGCCGCAGCCTCATCGATACCCGGGGACATTGATGCCATGTCCATCTGGTCCTGGAGCATATCCAGGCCCATGCCAGGGTTCATTGCAGCCTGTTCCTGAAGTTTTGCCTGGTACTCCTCCATTGCAACCTCAGGGTCTATCTCAACCGCATAGAGGTTCTCGGTTATCTTTGTGGGGGTGTGGCCTATCTCCCTCTCCAGTGAATCTGAAAGTGAGTGTGCAGGGTCAGTTGAGATCACCAGGGTCTTTTTACCTGACCTTGCCATCCAGAGGGCTGTTGCAGCCGATATGGTTGTCTTACCAACTCCTCCCTTTCCACCTATGAATACAAATGTTGTTTTGCCCTTATTGAACTTGAAGAGATCCTTAAATGCCATTATACTCCTCCTGTAAAATTAATCATCGATCCAAGATCAGCATCACTGATATAAGTTTTTCTACCTCTTTTGATAGTTATATAAAATATACCCTACTTACTTTTAACCATTGCTGTTTGATGAGAGTGGTTCCATGAAGTGTGTTCCCGGGCTTTGTTCTGAAGTGGTATCGGTAATAGAGGATTTCATAAGGCAGAAGGTGGCTGAGAGTGGAGCCAGCGGTGTGGTGCTGGGGCTCAGTGGTGGTGTGGACTCAAGCACAGTAGCATACCTTGCAGTTAATGCTCTGGGACCTGACAGGGTCCTCGGGCTAATCATGCCATCCAGTACTACCCCCAGGGATGATCTGAGACATGCCAGGACCGTTGCAGATGAACTTGGAATTGAGAGTGAAACCATAGACATTGACCCCATCATAGAATCCCTCACTGGGCTCTGCAGCCACAATGCGAATGAACTGGCACTGGCAAACCTTAAACCAAGGGCCCGCATGGTGATCCTCTACTACCATGCCAACTCCCTGAACCGGCTCGTGGCAGGTACCGGTAACCGGACCGAGCTACTTCTGGGTTACTTCACCAAGTACGGTGATGGTGGAGTTGATATGCTACCCATCGGAGGACTGTACAAGGGACAGGTCCGTGAACTTGCGGGGAGGCTGGGTGTTCCCCCTGAGATAATAAAAAAACCTCCCACAGCCGGCCTCTGGCACGGCCAGACCGATGAGGAGGAACTCGGCATGAAGTACGATCTACTGGATGAACTCCTCTGCCTCCTGGTTGACAGGAAGCTCCCGGTGGAGGAGGTCGCATCCACCCTATCACTGCCACCCTCAGAGGTTGAAAGGATTGCCAGTATGGTTAAGGGATCGGAGCATAAACTGAAACCCCCTGAGGTCCCGGATATCTGGGAGGTGATGGAGTGTTCACACTGATCTACATAACAGCATCCTCAGTGGATGAATCAGCATCCATCGGACGTAAACTTGTTGAGGAGAGACTCGCTGCCTGTGTTAATATAATCCCCTCCATAAGGTCCATCTATCACTGGGAGGGAAGCATGGAGGAGGATGAAGAGTCAGCCCTCATTGTTAAAACGTCCCATGAACTGACCCCGCAAATAATTAAAAGAGTCAGGGAACTACATAGTTATGATAATCCATGCATAATATCAATTCCCATAACCGGGGGATCTCGTGATTACCTTGAATGGTTAGATGATGAAGTTAAAAGGCCATGATGGCGGTGATTCAGTGGATATTGAAAGAAAATGGCGTGATAGATGGAGAGATGCTGGCATATTTCAGGCTGACCCTGATGACAGAGAAAAGATATTCCTCACAGTCGCTTACCCCTACCCCAGTGGTGCGATGCACATAGGACACGGGAGGACCTACACTGTCCCTGATGTCTATGCACGGTTCAAGAGGATGCAGGGCTACAACGTCCTGTTTCCCATGGCCTGGCATGTCACAGGGGCCCCTGTCATAGGGATAGCGCGGAGGATTCAGAGGAAGGATCCCTGGACCCTCAAAATCTACAGGGAGGTCCACAGGGTCCCCGAGGATGAGCTTGAACGTTTCAGTGACCCTGAGTACATAGTTGAATACTTCAGCAGGGAATACCGGTCTGTTATGGAGGATATGGGCTACTCCATCGACTGGAGGCGTGAATTCAAAACCACGGATCCCACCTACAGCAGGTTCATACAGTGGCAGATAAGGAAGCTGAGGGACCTTGGCCTCGTAAGGAAGGGCGCCCATCCTGTTAAGTACTGCCCTGAATGTGAAAACCCTGTGGGTGACCATGACCTCCTTGAGGGTGAGGGGGTTGCCATAAACCAGCTCACACTCCTCAAATTCAAACTTGGAGACTCATACCTGGTCGCAGCCACCTTCAGGCCCGAGACAATCTATGGGGCCACCAACCTCTGGCTGAACCCTGATGAGGATTATGTGAGGGTTGAAACAGGTGGTGAGGAGTGGATAATAAGCAGGGCTGCCGTGGATAATCTTTCACACCAGAAACTGGACCTCAAGGTTTCCGGTGACGTCAACCCCGGGGACCTGATAGGGATGTGCGTGGAGAATCCTGTGACGGGCCAGGAACACCCCATACTCCCGGCTTCCTTCGTTGACCCTGAATATGCCACAGGTGTTGTGTTCTCTGTCCCTGCACATGCCCCTGCAGACTTCATAGCCCTTGAGGACCTCAGGACAGACCATGAACTCCTTGAAAGGTACGGTCTTGAGGATGTGGTTGCTGATATTGAGCCCGTGAATGTCATAGCAGTGGATGGCTACGGTGAGTTCCCGGCGGCCGAGGTTATAGAGAAATTTGGTGTCAGAAACCAGGAGGACCCCCGCCTTGAGGATGCCACCGGGGAGCTATACAAGATCGAGCATGCGAGGGGTGTTATGAGCAGCCACATCCCTGTCTATGGTGGTATGAAGGTCTCTGAGGCCCGTGAGGTCATCGCTGATGAACTGAAGGACCAGGGCCTTGCAGATGAGATGTATGAATTCGCTGAGCGACCTGTTATATGCCGCTGCGGTGGCAGGTGCGTTGTGAGGGTCATGGAGGACCAGTGGTTCATGAAGTACTCTGATGACGCCTGGAAGGACCTCGCCCACAGGTGCCTCGATGGCATGAAGATAATACCCGAGGAGGTCCGGGCCAACTTTGAATACTACATCGACTGGCTCAATGACTGGGCATGTTCAAGGAGGATAGGCCTTGGAACAAGGCTGCCCTGGGATGAGAGGTGGATCATCGAACCCCTCACAGACTCAACAATCTACATGGCATATTACACCATCGCACACCGCCTCAGGGAGATGGATGCCGGGGAGATGGACGATGAGTTCTTTGATGCCATATTCCTAGATGATTCAGGAACCTTTGAGGATCTCAGGGAGGAATTCCGGTACTGGTACCCCCTTGACTGGAGGCTCTCTGCAAAGGACCTCATAGGCAATCACCTGACATTCCATATATTCCACCACTCAGCCATATTCCCTGAGTCAGGGTGGCCCCGGGGGGCTGTGGTCTTTGGTATGGGCCTTCTTGAGGGCAACAAGATGTCATCCTCCAAGGGCAACGTCATACTCCTGAGGGATGCCATCGAGAAGCACGGTGCAGACGTGGTGCGGCTCTTCCTCATGTCCTCAGCAGAGCCATGGCAGGACTTTGACTGGAGGGAGAGTGAGGTCATCGGGACCCGCAGGAGGATTGAATGGTTCAGGGAATTCGGAGAGAGGGTCTCAGGTATCCTGGATGGTAGGCCAGTCCTCAGTGAGGTTACTCCAGCTGAACCTGAAAGCTTCATTGGAAGGTGGATGATGGGTCAGCTGAACCAGAGGATACGTGAAGCCACAAGGGCCCTTGAATCATTCCAGACAAGAAAGGCAGTTCAGGAGGCACTCTATCTCCTTAAAAAGGATGTTGACCACTACCTTAAGCGTGTTGAGGGTAGAGTTGATGATGAGGTTAAATCTGTCCTTGCAAACGTTCTGCACGCCTGGATAAGGCTCATGGCTCCATTCATACCCTACACTGCTGAGGAGATGTGGGAGAGGTATGGTGGTGAGGGTTTTGTAGCAGAAGCTCCATGGCCTGACTTCTCAGATGATGCAGAGAGCAGGGATGTGCAGGTTGCAGAGGAGATGGTCCAGAATACCGTTAGAGACATTCAGGAAATCATGAAGATCCTTGGATCCACCCCGGAGAGGGTCCACATATACACCTCACCAAAATGGAAATGGGATGTGCTAAGGGTCGCAGCAGAGGTAGGAAAACTAGATATGGGCTCCATAATGGGAAGGGTTTCAGCTGAGGGCATCCATGATAACATGAAGGAGGTTGCTGAATTTGTAAGGAGGATCATCAGGGACCTTGGTAAATCAGAGGTTACGGTGATAGACGAGTACAGCGTACTCATGGATGCATCTGATTACATTGAATCAGAGGTTGGAGCCAGGGTTGTGATACACAGCAAACCAGACTATGACCCTGAAAACAAGGCTGTGAATGCCGTTCCCCTGAAGCCAGCCATATACCTTGAATGATCCTCAGACAGCTCTTTTCCTAGAGTATAAATCCAGACCCATTTTTTCTCTTTTCTCTGCAAACATATGAAAAAATGAGAATTCCTCAAAAGAATATCCAGACCCATCTCTCTTTTCTCTGAAAAATTATGAAAAAAGAATCCTTTCTCAATGGTCGATAAAATCCTCAATCCATCCACACAGACCTTTCAACCCGGTTCACAAGGGTCCCCACACCCTCAACGGTGGCCCTCACGGTGTCCCCAGGTACCATCTGGCCCACGCCGGGAGGTGTGCCAGTTGCTATGACGTCCCCTGGCTCCAGTGTCATGACATGGGATATGAACTCGAGGAGCTCGTGGACCGTGAATATCATGTTGGACGTGTTTGAGGACTGTCTGACCTCTCCATTGAGTTTCAGGGATATATCAAGATTATCCGGAGTTACATCAGTCTCTATTACAGGCCCTATCGGGCAGAAGGTGTCAAAACTCTTTGCACGTGTCCACTGACCGTCCCTCCTCTGCAGGTCCCTTGCAGTTACATCATTGAGGACAGTGTAGCCTGCTATGAACTCAGATGCCGCCGAGGAGTCAACCCTCCGGGCCCTCTCTGATACGACGGCTGCAAGTTCAACCTCATAGTCAACTTCTGAGGACATCTCAGGATATATCACTGTGTCCCCAGAACCTATCACGGTTGTCGGCGGTTTAAGGAAGATGATCGGTTCATCCGGGATGTCCATTCCAAGTTCAGCGGCATGGTCCCTGTAGTTGAGGCCCACACAGACTACCTTGGATGGGGATACCGGTGGTAGTATCCTCACATCATCCAGTGAATGTTCAGCAATGACCTCAGGGTTATCTGAGAGGTATTCCTCCTCCCGGATCTCCAATATCCTTCTGTTCTCTGTGAACCCGTGAAGGAGCCTTCCATCCTTCATGAACCTCAGGAATTTCAATTCAATCACCCTCAGGGTATTATCCTCTCAATGGGCACAACAAGTATATCCCTTGCCCCCACCGCCTTGAGCCTGTTTATGAGGTTGAAGACCTCCTTTTCATCCACCACTGCGTGTACTGCCACAACCCCGTTATCTGAGAGCACCTCTGAGACCGTGGGACCTGTCATCCCGGGCATCAGGGCCCTGACCCTGTCAAGGTTTTTGCGGTCGATGTTAAGCATCACCAGTCTCTTCCCCTCGGCATCTATGACTCCACGTATCCCTGTTCTGAGTTCCTCTATTATCCCTGATTTGGTGGCGTAGCTTTCCCTGTTTGCTATGAGCTTAACCGAACTTTCGAGGATGGTGTCGATTACCCGGAGGTGGTTCATCCTGAGGGTTGTCCCTGTGCTGCTGAGGTCTGTTATGAGGTCAGCGACTCCAATGAAGGGCGCTATCTCTGTTGATCCTGTGAGTTCAACAACCTCCGCATCTATACCATGCTCCCTGAGATAGTTCTCTGTTATCCCCGGGAACTCTGTGGCTATAACTGCACCCCGAGGTATGTCCTCCGGGCCCCTGATGGTGGAGTCCTCAGGGGCTGCAAGAACCAGGCTGGCCCTCCCGTATTTGAGGTCCTCCAGGATTTCAACGTCACTTCCCCTTTCAACTATGAGGTCATAGCCGGTGATCCCCAGGTCAGCGGCACCGTCGGCAACGAATTCCGGTATATCCGCTGCTCTGCTGAACATTACCTCAATCTGGGGGTGCTGTGTCTTTGAGAATAATTTCCTGTTAACAGTGTCCTTAAGGCCGACACCTGCATTTTCAAGTAACCTTATTGCAGGCTCGCTTATCCTTCCCTTGGAGGGAACCGCTATTCTTATCTTCATTAAATCCCTCGATGACTGGTTAAATTTATTTTACATTAAGCTCCTGCAGGGTTTATCCGTTCATCTGCAGGATCTATCATTCTTCACTGGAGATTAACTTATATCTCTTTCAGGAAACCTATATAATAGGTTTGGAGTCCGGTCCCTGACCGATTATAAGTTAGAACTTATAAGTTATAAGGTGGTTCCATGGATAATGAAAGCATACTGATAACCGGTCCAGAGATCCTTGATGCAGGGGGAATCCGGCGGGGATCCGTCCTCATTGAGGATAACAGGATAGCTGATGTCTCGAACACCCTCAGCCCGGGGGATGCTGACACCGTTATTGACGGAACAGGCAAGCTCCTGATTCCTGGACTTGTGAACACCCACACTCACCTCTCAATGACACTCTTCAGGGGGATTGCAGATGACCTACCCCTTGACAGGTGGCTGAACGATCACATATGGCCTGCCGAGGCCCGGCTCAACGGGGATTACTGCTACGCCGGAGCCCTGCTGGGATGCATCGAGATGATAAGATCAGGTACAACCTCCTTCAACGACATGTACTTCTACATGGACCACGTTGCACGTGCCGTGGAGGAGGCAGGCCTCAGGTGCGTCATAAGCCACGGTATGATAGACCTGGGAGACACTGAAAAGATGACGGCCGAACTGAGGGAGAGCCGCAGGATAATAAAGGAATGCCATGGGATGGCAGATGACCGCATAAGGGTTGCGCTTGGCCCTCACAGCCCCTACACGTGCTCAGAGGAACTCCTTAAAGAGACAGCTGCCCTGGCCGATAAAAATGATCTCATGATACATATACATGTCTCAGAGACAGAGAATGAGGTCAGTGAAGTCTCTAGGTCCCATGGAATGACCCCTGTGGAGTACCTTGATGAGGTTGGGGTGCTGGGCCCACGGACCGTGGCTGCCCACTGCGTGTGGCTGAAGGACTGGGAGATTGATGTACTTGCAGAGAGAGATGTGAAGGTCTCACACAACCCCTCAAGTAACATGAAACTTGCATCGGGAGTATCCCCGGTCGCCCGGCTCCTCCAGAGGGGTGTTAACGTTTCACTGGGAACCGATGGCGCCGCATCAAACAACAACCTTGACATGTTCCAGGAGATGAAAACAGCCTCACTGCTCCAGAAGGTGAACCTTGAAGACCCTACAGCGCTTCCAGCCATGGATGTGTTCAGTATGGCCACACTCAACGGTGCCAGGGCCCTTGGAATCGACGCCGGTCTTATAGCGCCTGGTAAGCTCGCTGACATCGTCATACTTAATACCAGGAGGCCCCACCTGACTCCCTGGAGAAACCCTCCGTCACACACGGTATATTCTGCCTCAGGGGCCGATGTGGACACCGTCATATGTGATGGGAGGATTCTCCTGAGGGATGGAGAACTGGAGGTCCTGGAGGAGAAATACGTGATGGAACTCGCAGAAGCAGCTGCCGCGGAGCTAACAGGATGATGGCCCTCTTTGATGTTGATAAGACCCTGATACACCGCTCTTCCGCCCATGAGAATGCCTTCAGGCACGCCTTCAGGGAGGTCTATGGTGTTGATGCCGGCGTGGAGCTCATAGACTACCATGGAAAGACAGACCCTGTGATAGCAGAGGAGGTCCTCCTCCTCAGGGGCCTTGAAGGTGAAGAGATAGAGGGTCAGCTGCCCAGATTCCTCCGGGAACTCAGAGAATACGTGAAACATAACATAAATGAAGAGAATATAGAACTCATAGATGGCGTGGAGGAGTTCCTGAGTTTCCTTAAATCCATGGATGTACCTATGGGCCTTGTTACAGGCAACTGAGGGAAATAGCATTCATGAAGCTCGAAAGGGCAGGTATTGCAGGTTACTTTTCCTTCGGCGGGTTTGGTAGTGACAGTCCTGACAGGAATAAGCTAACAGAGATTGCGGTTAGAAGGGGTCTCAGGATCGGTGCAACCGGGAGTACCGTGCTCTTCGGAGACACTCCCCATGACATGAGGGCTGGTGACCATGTTGGGGCTGTTAACATCGGCATATCAGCAGGAAGGTACAGTGATCGGGCCCTGATGGCGGCAGGGGCCCGCCATGTATTCCCTGATTACAGAAAACCTGAACTCCGGGATACCGTGCTGAAGATCATGGCAGGTGATCATCGGCAGCAGATCATATGAGCTGACCTATGTTTAAGGTGGACCTAGGCTGATTTAAGGCCCCTCTCTATGAAGCCGGGTCTTCTGTTCCTGTTGAGGACTATGCTCTTAAGCCATTCAGGTCTGGTTTCAGGGAAATCCTTCCTGTAATGGGATCCCCTGCTCTCCTCCCTTATCAGGGCTGATTCCACCACCATTGATGAGGTTACAAGCATATTTTCAAGTTCGAGGGCCTCGATGAGGTAGGTGTTAAAGCCAGACGTCTCAGGGACATTCAGATCCCCCATCATCGTCGTGAGGTCCTGGATAACTGCTCTGGCTGATTCAAGGGATTCACGGCTCCTTACTATGGCAACACCGTTCCACATGGCCTCATGAAGCCTGTCCCTTATCTCGGATGGGCTGTGTGATCCTTCGGCCACCATTGACTTTATACGGTATTCCTCCTCCTCAACAGTAGACTTGATAGACGCCGGGGCTGATTTGATGGCGTTCCTTGCAGCTGCTATCCCGGCCCTCCTTCCGAATACCTGGGTATCCGCCAGTGCATTGCCGCCCAGTCTGTTGGCTCCATGGACACCACCGGTAACCTCACCGGCTGCAAAGAGGTTCCTGAGGTTTGTCCTGCCCCACTCATCTATCCTGACGCCTCCCATGAAGTGGTGTGCTGTGGGTGCCACCTCCATTGGCTCGGACCTTATATCAATACCAACATCCTGGAACTGGAGGAGCATGGTCTCAAGCTTCTCCTCTATGACCTCATCGGGCAGGTGGCTGACATCAAGGTAGACTCCACCATTCCCGGTGCCCCTCCCCTCCATGATCTCGGTGTAGATTGCCCTTGCAACAACATCCCTTGTTGCCAGTTCGCCGCGGGGGTCGTATCTCTTCATGAACCTCTCCCCCTCACTGTTGAGGAGTATTCCGCCCTCACCCCTCACGGCCTCCGTCACAAGGACCCCTCTCCTTGACTCGGGGTAGACCATGCCCGTGGGGTGGAACTGGACCTGTTCCATGTCTATGAGGTCAGCCCCTGCCTTCCATGCCACTGAAAATCCATCACCGCCCTTCTGGATGGTGTTGGAGGTAACGGGGTAGATGTGACCGGCCCCACCGGCTGCCAGGATGGTTGAAGACGCCCTGAAGGCCACAGTGCTTGAGTCCCTTATGGACACACCCATGGCTCCCAGTACACGGTCCTCCTCCACAAGGAGGGATGTTATCATGATCTCCTCAACTGTCTCTATATCCCGTCGTATGACCTCCTCCTTGAGGGCTGTTATCATCTCATGGCCGGTGCGGTCCCCCTGGTAGCATGTCCTCCTGTAGGTCTGCCCCCCAAAGGGCCTCTGGTCAAGCAGCCCGGATTCCTGTCTGTCAAAGAGGGCTCCATATGTTTCAAGGTCCCTCAACCTGTCGGGTGCCTCATCCACAAGTATGCGGACAAGCTGGGGGTCATTGAGGAATCCCCCACCCCTCATGGTGTCCTCGAAGTGCACATCCGGACTGTCCTCGGGGTCAACACATGCAAATGCAGCGTTGTATCCTCCTTCAGCCATTCCAGTGCACCCTGATTTAAATGATAATCCCTTTGAAACTATTAATGGCGTGAGATTGTGTTCAGAAACTTCTATGGCTGCCCTGCAGCCAGCTCCACCTGAGCCTATTATCAGAACATCACATTCATAGACCTGACTTTCCATGGACAATATTTTTAGCATTCATTATTATAAGGTTTGGCAGTCAATAGTTAAGGTGATGAACCATAACCGAGAATAAAGTCAAGCTCAGGTGATGAACCATCACCCGGTCCTCTACGGACGTTCTAATCTGAGGGTGATGTATGGATTTAAGCCTTCAATCAGGATCAGTCGCCTGATTTATTCGATAATGATCACTGGGGGTTCTGTTTGAAAAGAAAGGATATAGTGAAGCTTTCAAGGAGGGACTTTGAAAGGGCATGGCTTGAAAGTGGGAAGAGTCTAAGGAAACCCCACCATGACATGCAGTATCCACGCCTCCGATTCGAAACCGGAAAATCGCACGTACTCTATGATACCATCTGGATGATAAGGGAGGCCTACCTGCGCCTTGGATTCAGTGAAATGGTGAACCCTCTCCTCATAGACGAGGAGCACATATACCGCCAGTTCGGGCCCGAGGCCCCTGCAGTCCTGGACAGGTGCTTCTACCTCGGGGGTCTCCCAAGACCCGATATCGGACTCGGGACCGGGAGGATCCAGATGATAGAGGATATGGGCATAGATGTGTCTGATGAGAAGCTAGAAAACCTGAAGGAGGTCTTCAGGTCATACAAGAAGGGGGATCTTTCAGGGGACGACCTCGTCCTCGAGGTATCCAATGCCCTTGAAGTTGAGAGCCACGACGGTCTGAGGGTCCTTGAGAGGGTCTTCCCTGAGATAAGGGACCTCAAACCAGTCTCAGGGAGAACCACCCTCAGGTCCCACATGACATCAGGATGGTTCATATCACTCCAGAACATCCACGACAGGTACAGGATGCCACTAAAGCTTTTCTCCATCGACCGCTGCTTCCGGAGGGAGCAGAAGGAGGACTCCAGTCACCTGATGACCTATCACTCCGCCTCCTGTGTGGTGGTTGACCATGAGGTCCCCCTTGATGTGGGGAAGGCCGTTGCAGAGGGGCTCCTCGAGCACCTGGGATTTTCAAGGTTCAGGTTCCGCCCAGATGAGAAGAAGTCCAAGTACTACATACCCGGCACCCAGACAGAGGTCTACGCCTACCACCCTCTCCTTAAGGAGTGGGTTGAGGTGGCAACATTCGGCCTCTATTCACCGATAGCCCTTTCCATGTACGGGATAGACCAGGAGGTCATGAACCTTGGGGTGGGGGTTGAAAGGGTTGCCATGATCCTCAACCAGGCAAGCGACGTGCGTGAAATGGTCTACCCCCAGATATACGGTGAATGGCGACTGTCTGACAGGGACATCGCCGAGATGCTCAGGATAAACCTCCACCCTGTAACCTCAGATGGCCGTATGCTCATGGAGAAGATAGTCAAAACCTGGAGGGCCCATGCAGACGCCCCGTCCCCCTGCAGCTTCGAGGTCTACAGTGGGGAATTCCTTGGGCGGAGGATAGAGGTGAGTGCCCTTGAGGTGGAGGAGAACACACGGCTGCTGGGACCCGCAGTATGGAACACCGTTTACATACATGATGGGAACATCCTGGGTGTGCCACCTGGAACCGAGCTCGACAGCGAACTCATCACCAGGGCCAGGAAGGAGGGCCTGAACACCGGTATAACCTACATGGAGGCCCTTGCAGCCGAGGCAGCCTACCGCATAGAGGAGATGGTTGTAAGTGGCGCCGAGGAGGTTGAGGTGAGGAGCACAATAGCAAGATCCCTCTCTGACCTGAACCTCACCCTTGAGGACACCGCCATGAGGTACATAACCGGTAAAAACCGGGAGATCGACCTGAGGGGACCGCTGTTCTCAACAATAAGGTGCAGGTTAAGGGGGTGAACCTCTGATTATCAGAGGAAAGGTGAAATCAGGTTTCGGTGAGGGGGCCTACTTCATAACCCGTAGCGTATACCGGGACCAGTTCAGGGAAAAACTGGGCTTCGATCCCTTCCCCGGCACCCTCAACATAGAGGTCGGTGACCCTGAAATTGTGGAGAGGATAAGGGAGGGGGCCCCTGTGATACAGGGAGGCGGTGGCTTCGGTGATGTCCTCTACGTTAAGGCCCTGCTCAACGGGGTGGTTGAGGGGGCCATACTCTTCCCCCTTAAGACCCATCACCGGCAGGGGTGTCTTGAATTTGTGGCCCCTGTGAACCTCAGAAAAACCCTTAAATTAAGGGATGGAGATACCGTTAGCCTGGATATAGACACCAGTGAAATTCAGGAATAACAGACATCAGGCTGGAATGAATAGATAATAGCTCAGCATAGCCGCCGATTAAATCTCAGGATAAAATATACATCAGGATTATCAATGGAGATTGTGATCATGATTCAGGAAGCCCTTAAAGCACTTAGAAGGGGAGAAATAGTCCTTGTATTTGATGCAGATAACCGTGAAAGAGAAACAGACATGATCGTTGCTGCTGAGAAGATAAAACCGGAGCATATAAGGATCATGAGGAACGACGCCGGGGGACTCATATGTGTGCCTGTCTCCTGGGAAAACTCAGAGAAGCTTGGAATACCCTACATGACCGATATAATGGAGGAGGCGTCAGGGAGGTACCCGGTCCTGGGAAAACTATCCCCCCATGACATACCCTACGATGAGAAGTCCGCCTTCTCCATAACCGTGAATCACAGGAAGACCTTCACCGGTATAACCGACAATGACCGTGCCCTCACCATAGGTGAACTTGCAGGGATCTGCAGGGATGATAGACATGAGAGCTTCGGCGACCTCTTCAGGTCCCCCGGTCATGTCACCCTCCTCAGGGCCGCTGATGGCCATGTACTCAGGAGGGGGGGTCACACCGAGATGAGCATAGCCCTCATGGAAATGGCCGGACTTACCGGTGTTGCTGTCTGCTGTGAGATGATGGATGACAGGACAGGTAACTCTCTTTCAACAGAGGACGCCATGAAATACGCCAGGGAACATGACCTTATTTTCATGAGCGGTGCAGAACTTATTGAATCATACATGGAGTTCAGATCATAGAGGTGTTCATAATGGAGAGGCTGAAGATAGGGATCAATGGACTTGATGATCATAGGCGGTTTCCCATGGGGAGATCTGTTCTGATAACAGGGGAGCCCGGGTGTGGTAAGACCATCTTCGGGCTGCGGTTTGCCATAAGCAGCTGCATGGAGGGTTACAACACCGTCTACATAACAGCAGAGGAGGACGCCAATGACCTCCACATACAGGCAAACTCCTTCGGCTGGAACACCCAGGAGCTGGAGGAGAAGGGACTCCTCAACTTCATAGAACTTACAGGTATAAGGGCGAGGATAACCGAGGCAGAGCTAAGCATGGACATGGACCCCATGAAGGGCAACTTCACCAAGATAATACATGACATACCCCCCGAGGCCGAGGTGGTTGTCATAGACAGTCTGGGTGGCTACACAGCCAAACTCACAGCCTATGAATTCAGGAACCAGTTTGATCTCCTCGTATATGAGCTCAAACAGCGGGGTATAACATCCGTCATAATACTGGACAGTGCAACCTCCAAGGAGTTCAATGAACTTGCTCTCTTCTCGGTATACGGCGCCATAAAACTTGGTAGAAGGGAGAACCCCTACACCGGTCGCAGGGAGCGGATAATGGACATAGTCAAGATGAGAAGCACCAAAACACCCCTCCAGTTCCTCACATATGAGATCGGTGGCGAGGAGGGTATAACCATAACTGAGGGTGAGGAGATCCCTGAAGAGGATATGGGAATCTAAAACCTGACCTGATGGTTTAATTCCCGGAAATAGGGGATCCAGCCCCTGATGGCTGGGATCCCAAAGACGGGGATTCAGGGACTGAATACCTTTTTGATTTCTTCAGGGCCCATATAACCCCTGAATTCTGGTTTTTTTGCGAAGCTGATGAGGGTATCAACATCAAGGTGCTCCTCCACGGTCTCCATGGCCTTCAGGCAGAAGTCCTCAAGTTTTATCTCAACCTCGGGTGTGCCGCCCCTCTCACTCATCTCCACCCTCGGAATGGCAAGGTACCTTCCGCCTGATGCCCTCTCAAATATATCCATATCATAGACCCTGTTGAGTATTCCGCAGGAGACCTCAAGGCCCAGTCCCTCAAGTACCGATATGTGGGCGTCAAGATCAACCACCGCAGACTCTATACCCCCCTTGCTGCAACCTGCCACCATAATCAGGGGGATACCTGCTGCCAGGGCAATCTCAGCCCCGGAGTAGGGTGTTATATCGTTCAGGAGACCTGTGAGGATGCTCATAACGCCCTCGATGAGTATTATGTCGTATCTTCCCCTCACAGATTCAAGGACATCCCTGAGCTCCATCCAGCCCAGGCGCCCTATCCTTATGGATGAGTGCTCCTCCATGGGCTCCTTTATGAGGTAGAGGGCCGGGACTATGTCCCTGACATCGGGTCCCACCTTGATAACGCCCACCCTGAGGCCCCTCCTCCTCAGGGCGCCTGCAAGGCCCGTTAATATGAATGTTTTGCCGGAGTCTGAACCCGTGGATGCTATCATTATGGCTGGTGGGGTGCCCCTCGTCCCGCCCCTATCCATAACACGTATCCCCGTTGATATCCCGAGCTCAGATCTCAGAGCTTCCCGCAGTTTCCTGTTGGCTTCAAGTATCCTCTCCCTTGCAGTTTCATCCGCATCAAGGAATTTGAGGATGTTACTGACAAGGGTCTGGTTCTCATCGAGGCATCCGTGGACCATGGTCCCTGCCACGTTACCATCATCACTGCAGACCCCTGATAGGATCTCCCCTGGCCTTTCATGATAGTCTGCCCTGACTATGCGGGACTTCATTATCTCAGGTGCATCACCACGTATCTCACCGTAGGTATGGCAGTGGAAGCCAGTTATCCTCTCACCTGACATCCCTGAGGTCAGGAAGGACTCGCCGGTTATGGTGGCCTCCACCCTGTCGTTGCTTATCATGGGGTGGAATGTTACGTTGAGGAGCCCGAGACCCTCCCTGTAAACAGGGCATGGCGATTTTCTCCCTATATCGGTCCTCTCTGCCAGGGCCTGGAATCCTGAGCATATACCCAGGACAAATTTTCCGTCCGATGCCATCCTTCTTATCTCAAATGCAAGTTCAGGTGAAAGGCTTCCTGACTCAACGATACTTCCCCCTGGTATTATGATCCCGTCCAGGACCCTGTGGGCCCTTGAACCGTTTACAAGACCATTGCTTCCAACTATATCGGTGGGGAGAAATCCAAAGTTCTCAAAGGCAGGGACCGATCCCCTGATACAGACGAGTCCAATCCTCATGGGGGACACTCTCTTACAGTGAAGCAATCTCCCTCATGGCCGATACTATCATGCCATCATCTCCTGGCTTTGCCTGGAGCTGCAGGCCAACAGGGACTCCGCCCACATCCCCTGCAGGTATGCTTGCAGCGGGTATACCTGCAAGGTTAGCTATGACCGTGAGGACATCGTAGGCGTACATCTCCATTGGTTCAAGCTCCTCACCCAGTGTGTGGGGTAGCTTTGGAACCGTTGGCCCCGCTATTATGTCCACATGGCTGAGAAGCCCTGTTATCTCCCTCCTTATGAGGGATCTTGCCTGGAGGGCCCTCTTGTAGTATTTTCCAGATAGTTCCTTCTGACTGATGTAGGAACCCATATGTATCCTCCTGAGGACCTCCGAACCGCAGACATCCTCTATCCTGTGACCGTACTTTCTGCCGTCATACTTCCTGGTGGCTGAAAAGAATTCAACGTAGTTTATGAGGTAGTAGGTGGGGAGACAGAGGTCTATGTATCCAAAATCCAGTTCAACTATCTCGGCGCCCTCATCCTCCATGGCTCCGAGTTTCCCCTGAATAACCTCATCTATTGCCTCATCTGTGACCTCAAGGAACTCCCTCACAACACCGACCCTGAGGCCCTTCAGTTCCCTCTCCACCTCAAGGTCCGGTGAACTGTCCAGGGTTGTGGGGTCTGCCGGGTCATAACCTGAGATGACATCCAGTGCAAGTGAGATCCCGGATACATCTGCTGCCAGGGGTCCTATCTGGTCAAAGCTCATGGCAAGGTCCAGGAGGCCCTGCCTGGATACTGCCCCATAGGTTGGTTTGAAGCCCATTACACCGCAGTGCGATGCTGGATTCCTTATTGAACCCCCTGTATCTGATCCCAGTGCCAGGTCACACATACCAGCAGCCACTGCAGCAGCGCTCCCGCCGCTTGAACCTCCCGGGATCCTCCCGGGGGCTGCTGGATTGTCTGTTGGGCCAAAGAATGATGTCTCGGTTGAACTCCCGGCAGCGAATTCGTCCATGTTGGTCATGCCAATTATTATACCGTCTTCTTCCTTTATGCGCCTTATAACAGTTGCATCGTAGCTTCCAGTGTAATTTTCGAGGGTCTTTGAAGCTGCTGATACGTTGAAGTCCTCCACGTTGATGTTGCTTTTAACTCCTATCACCAGGCCCGCCAGTTTCCCTGTCTCCTTGCCGGAGGCTATCCTGGCGTCTATCTCCTCAGCCCTCTTAATCGCCTCTTCACCCCTAACCTCCAGGAAGGCGTTGATGTCATCGTTTTTTGCCTCAATCCTCTTAAGAAATTTTTCAAGATTTTCTGATGCGGTCAGGCCATGATTCTTAATCATATCAACCTTATCAACAGTTTCCATCTTTAACACCCTTATATTTCAAGTTGAAGTGAGATATAAGTCTGATCAACCTTAATAGCTGCCATGACTGCCTCGAGGGTGGAGTTTCCGGTCCATGGACCGCCGGGACAGCCATGACAGTACTCATCCGTGGTTTTAATTTCATTTCCAACACTAATAAATGTGAGATGTTCAATATTTAAAGATTGGTAGATTGACCCTGATTGTTATTAAATGGGGACGGTGGATGCATGGAAAAAACAGTTGTGCTAACCAGGAGTGATGTTGAAGGCCTTCTTAACATGGACGACTGCCTGAAGGCGGTTGAGGGTGCCTTTGTCCAGGAGGCCCTTGGGAGGGTTCAGATGCCCCCTAAGATGTACCTGTTCTTCAGGAGATACAATGGAGACCTCCGTGTCATGCCATCCTACCTTGAGGAGCTTGAGATGGCCGGTGTTAAGTGCGTCAATGTGCACCCCTCAAACCCTGATAGGCATTCCCTGCCAACGGTAATGGCTGTCATAGAGCTTGTGGACCCTGAAACAGGGTTCCCCATTGCACTCATGGATGGAACCCATATAACCGATATGAGAACGGGTGCCGCTGGCGGTGTATCGGTGAAGTACCTTGCATCCAGGGACGCGTCAAGGCTCGGGATAATCGGTGCCGGAAGGCAGGCCTGGACCCAGCTCATGGCAATCAGCAGGGTGGCGGATCTTGAGGAGGTCAGCGTCTACTGCAGGACACCGTCAACGCGTGAAAAATTTGCCTTAAGGGCTTCAAAGGAATATGAAGTCCCCGTGAGGGCCGCTACAGATCCAAGGGAGGCTGTTGAGGGTATGGACATCGTTGTAACCGTCACTCCATCAAGGAGTCCTGTGGTCATGGCAGACTGGGTGTCGCCGGGTACGCACATATGTGCCATGGGTGCAGACGCCCCAGGGAAGCAGGAACTGGACCCTCTGATACTCAAAAATGCCCGTGTATTCTATGACAGCCTGGAGCAGGCAACCCACAGCGGAGAAATAAACGTGCCCATCACCGAGGGGATCCTCAGGGTGGATGACCTCCAGGGAAGCCTGGGGGATGTTATGACAGGCAAGATTGAGGGTAGAACTTCACCCGCTGATGTGACCGTATTTGATTCGACTGGACTCTCCATTCAGGATATAACAACAGCATGGATGATCTATGAGAGGGCCGTTGCCGGTGAAGTGGGTCTGGAGGTGGATCTTCAGGGATGACTGGAGGCACCCTGCCGCCGATAATCATCACAGATGACTGGAAGGATCCTTATACTATGAGTGATAGAAATTGATATGGAGCTGATAGCATGTACCCCACCAGGACGTATATGAATGAACTCCTCACAAGGATGGACCATGTCTTCGAGAGGATGAGGATAGTTAGCCGGACAAGGTCCCTTAAAAGAGAAGAGATCGAAGAGATAGACCACCACCTCTCAGAGATAATGAGGATACTGAACAGATACAACTGAAGCCGTGGAATCATGATCAGTATCCTGCTATTCGCCCTGACATCATTTCTGATTGGACTATCCGGGGCCATGGCCCCCGGACCCCTCCTTACCGTAACTGTTTCAGATTCCATCAGGAGGGGATTCAGGGCCGGACCCCTCCTTGTGGCCGGCCATGTCCTCGGAGAGGCTCTCCTTGTTACTCTGATACTGATGGGCCTGGGTTATATCCTCAGATCAGGCCCTGCTCCAGCCATCCTTGGGACTGCAGGTGGAGCAGTCCTCATATGGATGGGAATCCTTGGTTTCAGGGATTCTGAAGACACTGAAAATATCCCTGAGGGTGGGTCAATCCTTCGGGGGGCCATCATAAGCTTTGCGAACCCATACTTCTTCCTGTGGTGGGGTGCGGTGGGCGCTGCCCTGATGTACAGGGGACTGGAGCTTGCAGGCGTCCTTGGGCTCCTGGCATTCCTCGCAGGTCACTGGTCATCTGACCTCACATGGTACAGTCTCGTATCATTCCTCTCATCAAGGAAATCCTTCAGAATGAATGGAAGACCTTACAAAATTGTTATGATGATTTTAAGTCTATTCCTGATTCTTTTTGGAGTCTACTTCTTAATTGAAAGTCTGAAGGCCATTTCAGGGTATTCCTAGGATGTTTATGGGTCTCGCTTACAGGTGCCACTGTATCCTCTCAAAATCTTAATACCATAAAAAACATATATTGGTCCGATGAAGGCCGTTGTTTTTGATAATTCAGGGACACTCATAAGGAGGTACAGGGCCCTCAAGGATCTTAAAACCGGTAAGATATGTGACAGCATGAACTCACTTGATGTTGTTGATTACCGGGACCGTAGAGCACTCGTGGTACTTCAGACGGACCCATCCACCTGTATAGTGAATGCCAGGCCCCACCAGACAATCTACGAATTCATAGAGAGGAACCATATAAGGTTCAATATAAGCTACGCCAACACCGCAGTTGATCCCGGTGAAATCCTTGAGGTCCTAAGGGATGACCCGGCCACCGTGGGGGACATACAGGATACCATAGATGCTGTTGCAGGGAAGAACTACAACATACAGATATGCAGCGGTTCAGGTTTCATCGTCAACATGGACCGGGGGAGGGTGGATTTCACCATAACAGCAGGAGGAAAGCTCTTCCCGGAGGTCCCCCATGTTATCGGTGAACTCATGGACAGGAAAATCGACATATACATTGCATCGGGGGACAGGAAGGGGTCCCTCATGGAACTTGCAAAGCTCCTGGGAATCCCCACTGAAAACGTATTTGACACTGCAGACACCGAGAGGAAGGCAAGGATAATACGTGAACTCCGGGGGAGGTACAGCAAGGTCGTTATGGTGGGTAATGGCATCAACGACATCCTTGCACTTAGGGAGGCCGATATAGGGGTTCTTACACTCCAGCAGAGGGAGCATGTCCCCCAGAGGCTTATAGAAGCCGCTGATTATGTAATAGAGAATATAGGAGAGCTGCTGGATATAGATATCTGAGGTTAAAACCTGTAAGGGGGGTGTTTTATGGCTGAACTGAGCATAATCTAGGTGAACGACACCCATGGATACATTAAAAGCCATCCCGAACTTTTCTGGGAGGGCCGTGAAATCGTATATGAGACCCTTGGTGGTTACCAGCACATAGCTGGACTCGTTGATAAAATACGCAAAGAGAGGCCCGCTCTACTTCTTGACTGCGGGGATACCATCCACGGCACATACCATGCCGTGAAGAGTCGGGGCGCTGCAATGATCCCCCTGCTGAATGAGATGGGATTCAAGGCCATGACAGCTCACTGGGAGTTTGCCTACGGACCTGAAAGGTTCATTGAACTCTCAAAGAAGCTCAATTACCCTGTACTTGCCATAAACTGCTACCGTGAGGGTACCGAACGGCTGGTATTCCAGCCCTATGAAATCCTTGATGTTGGGGAACTGCAGGTGGGTATCATAGGGATAGCATCAAACATCGTAGATAAGGTCATGCCACCCCACTTCAGTGAGGGCCTTGAATTCACCCTTGGCCTTGAGGAGCTCCCCGGATGGATCGATATCCTCAGGAATGAGGAGAGGGTGGATCTCACCGTTGTGATATCACACCTCGGCTTTCCACAGGAGGTTCAGCTGGCATCTGATGTTGAGGGCATCGATGTGCTGCTGAGCGCACACACCCACAACAGACTCGAGAGGCCCCACATCGTTGGAGATACCATAATCATACAGTCAGGCTGTCATGGCTCCTTCATCGGGCGCCTTGACCTGGAGGTGGATGATGGTGTCAGGGGATTCAGCCATGAACTCATGAAGGTGAGGGGTCCCTCAGATCCTGATGTTGAGGAGATGGTGCTCAGGATAACTGAGACCGACAGTGACCACCTCGAAACAGTCGTGGGCTCCACCAGGACCCACCTTAACAGGTACACCATACTGGAGTCAACCATGGATAACCTCCTCCTAAAGGCCGTGATGGATACAGGGGACTTTGACCTTGCATTCTCCAATGGGTGGCGTTACGGTGCCCCTGTGCCGCCAGGAGATATCAGAATTGAGGATCTCTGGAACATTATACCTGTAAATCCTCCTTTATCCCGGGTGAGGTTAACAGGCAGGGAAATATGGGATATGATGGAGGAAAACATTGAACTCGTATTCTCAAGGAACCCCTACAATCAGATGGGGGGCTACCTCAAGAGGTGCCTCGGACTTGAGATGTACTTCAAGATCGAGAACCCTCCAGGTGCAAGGATACAGAAGATATTTGTAAATGGCAGACCCCTTGACCCGTCAGGGACCTACAGTGCCGTCTACGTCACATCCCAGGGAGTCCCCTCCAGGTACGGTGAGGACCATGAGGAGACCGATCTGAGGGCCATTGATGTGCTTGAAGAATACATCGCGAGAAACAGCCCGGTGGACGCCGGCCTTGAGGGGAGGATAACACCCGTGTAGCGGAGGTGGTGTCATGGTGGATTACCGTGTGGTCTTCCACATAGATGAGGATGATGAGTCAAGGGTTCTGCTCCTCATCTCCAATGTCAGGAACCTAATGGCTGATCTCGAATCCGTCAGAATAGAGGTTGTGGCTTACTCCATGGGAGTTAATGTCCTCAGAAGGGATTCTGAGTACTCAGGGGACGTATCTGAACTCACAGGTCAGGGTGTCAGGTTCTGTGCATGCTCAAACACCCTCAGGGCATCTGGTATGGATGGGGATGACCTCCTGGAGGGAGTCGATGTTGTATCATCCGGTGTGGGTCATATTGTAAGAAGACAGACAGAGGGATGGGCCTATATAAGGCCCTGAATCATTGCATTTAAGTATATCAAGTGCAGAGTCCTGAAAAAGTGCCACGAAGCTAAAGGAGCCTCTTTAATATGAGAACTGCGTAGGCGGTGGAGCTGTACTCCGGTGCAATGGGTGTTAAGATGAGTGCAAGGATGGCTGCAAGAGGCATTAAAAGATTCTTCTTCAGGATTAAGCGGTATTCATTTTCTCCGATATCCATTAAACCATTCCTCTGGGTATAGATCCAGCTCATGGATAATAAAAGACCTATGGTGAGCATATTCAGGTGGAACAGGATATTGGGTGTTACAAGGTCTCCATAATTACCTGTCAGCTTTGTTGAGAATGGTACCAGGACAACGACCATGAGCCAGACGATGTTTATCCATATGAATCCCGTGTCAACCTTCTCCAGTTTCTCGAAGTGCATGTGGTTAACCCACCAGAAGACGCCGAGGAGGAGGAAACTGAGACAGTAGCTGTACAAATCAGATGCAAGGCCCATGATGTAGGCGTCCATTGCCGGAACACTCATGGTGCCGGTGGGCACATCTATGCCCAGAACAAGTATGGTCATGGCGATTGCAAATATGGCATCAACCAGACCCTCCAGTCTCTTCTTTTTCATGACAGCCACCTCAACGGACGACCTCCTCAAGGATTCTTCTGCTCCTGATTACACCATCATAGCTGTTCAGTTCTATCACACCCCTCTCTATGGATCCCAGGAGTTTAAGATCGACTGTGACCTCCCCGAGGGGCAGGTGCTGGTCCCTCTTCCCGTTATTGTCACTGATGTGATAGTGGGCTGTTCTTTTGATCTCCAGGAAATCCTGGAGACGCCCTGTAGTGTTGGCATGTCCTATGTCAACCGTTGCGTAGGAGCCACATTTTTCAACAAATCTCTCATGTTCTGCAGGGTTATTGCAGAGGTAGGAGAATCTTCCGGGCATGTTTTCGACTGAGAATTTTATGGACAGATCCTCTGCGTATTCAACGCATTCACCAAGTGTTTCAAGTGCGAACTGGAGTGCAGCACTCCTTATCCTGTCCTCCCTCCGGTGGACCACTCCAGGGTGGGTTGTGACTGTTGTTGCACCTATCCTTGATGCAAGTTCAATTGTCTCGACCATCTGCCTCCCTGTCTCCTCCCTTATACCCCGGTTCATGCTTGCAGGGTTCAGGTCTATGGTGGGTGCGTGGATAAGGACCTCGAGGTCGAAGGACTCGAAGACTTCCAAGGAATCCCCGTCCTGAAGTAGCCTTCTTGGCCAGTAGGGTCCCTCACAGAGGAGCTCTACAAGTTCAAAACCGTCATCCTCTGCTTTCTGAAGGATGTTTTCCAGTGGCTCCATGAAAAGCGCCAGGGTTGAAAAACCAAGTCTCATATCAGATCCCGGTAGATCTTCTATTTATCGGGGCTTATGAGTCTTTCCATTTGATTGCAGTACCCACAAGTTACCCGCGCAGTTTCACGGGATACCGCCAGATTCCCTCCCCATCATCACCGGTTAAAGGACGCCTCATCAATATATCACAAACTTTATATATCATGAACATTTTATTATGGCAAATAGATATATCGTAAAACTGATATATTGTGTGTATGAAAACATCAGTTTCTCTGGAGATGACTCTATGTGCGCAGAAGAAGGTCCCCTCACCGGTGAGGGGGGTGAATTCGATGAAAAGATAATAAAAAGCTTCATGAGAGGATTTGGAAAGACAATGATCCTCTGGATGATAAGCAAGGAAAAAATACATGGCTACGAGATAATGCGACGCCTTGAAAGATTCTACTCATTCAAGGGCATGCACTGCAAGAACATAAAACCGCCCGGACCCAGCGTAATCTACCCGGTACTCCATGACCTCGAAAGGAAGGGACTGATAGAGGGCAGCTGGGAGATGCACGGTGAGAAAAGAGTGAAATACTATGAGATAACCCCTCTCGGTGAGAAGACGATAGAGAGGATCCGGCAGATAATGAGGGACCATGTATCAAAGATATGGGAAGACTTCTGGAATGACATGTTCCCCGCTGAAAGGGAGGATGAAACATGAAATATGCGATAGAAACCTTCGATCTCACAAAGGTCTACGGGGACTTCAAGGCGGTGGACAGCCTGAACATGAAGATAGAGAAGAACTCCATCTTTGGTTTCCTGGGGCCCAACGGGGCCGGGAAGACAACAACCATAAAGATGCTCACATGTCTCATCCCGCCAAGCTCAGGGACCGCCAGGGTTGCAGGTTATGATATACTCAAAAACCCCGATGAGGTCCGGCAGCAGATAGGCATGGTTCCCCAGAAGGTAAGCCTATACGAGGACCTCACAGCAAGGGAAAACGTGGAGATGTGCGCAGACTTCTATGGCATGCCCGAGGATCTGAAGGAATCAAGGATAGAGGAGCTCATGGAACTTGTGGACATAAAATACGCTGCAGACAAGCCAGTCGGGCAGATGTCAGGTGGCCAGCAGCAGAAGGTGTCACTGGTTGCAAGCCTCATACATCAACCAGACATCCTCTTCCTGGACGAACCAACAATCGGCCTGGACCCGACAACCAAGCGGGTGCTCTGGGACCTCATAGACGAACTGAACAGCAGCGGTCACACCATCATACTCTGCTCCCACGACATGTACGAGGTGGAACTCCTCTGTGACTACGTGGGGATAATAAATCAGGGCGTTCTTGCCGCCTTTGACACTCCACAGGGGCTCAAGGACACAGTGATAAAGGAGGAGGAATCCCTCAGAGCAAAGGAGATCGGTGGGATACTGGACAGGATCGACAAGGAGACGCCTGAATCCGAGAGAAGGGCCATCCAGGAGATCAAGAAATCAGAGAGGATATGTGCCGGTAAGGAGATAAGCATGCTCATTGTGAACCTCACAGATGATCTACTATCTGAACTGGAAGCCCTACCGGTTACACTGGACGTTAAGAAGCACCATACAGGAAGGATAATCCTTGAACTCGATGAAACATGCGAAACTGCCGTTAATGATGTTCTGGCGGCTGTTATAAGGAACAACGCCAGGATAACCTCAATTTCAACAAAGGACCCCTCACTCGAGGACGTATTTATGAAGGTTACAGGGAGGTAACCGTTATGGAAATGAAAAAGGTTATGTGGATGCTTAAGAAGGACCTGATAGTCCTCTGGAGGCACAAACCGCGCCTCATATCCATCATACTGTTCCCCATACTGATGATAACCCTCTTCGGTTATGGTATGGGCGGTACCCTTGAGAATATACCCGTGGTTATAGTGGAACAGAGCAGCGGTCCGGTGACAGACCAGACCGTTGATGCCATGAGGAACATGAGCCTCTATGATATAAAGGATATCCTGAAGGACCCGGAGATCGCCAGGGATATGGTGGACGCCGGGGAGGTCAAGGCAGCCATAATACTGCCACCTAACTATGATAACCTCACATCATCGGAGCCCACCGTGGTCATGTACCTTGACTCCTCGGATCAGCTGGCAAGCCAGGCCCTTGTACCGGCAACACAGGCCCTCTTCAGCAAGCTATCCGGGCAGCTTGCTGTGGAGAGGATGCAGGGCACATCCATGAATGCACAGAATTCAACTCCAAGTTCAGGTTTCCAGAGCATGGTCAGCACCATAAACCTCCAGATTGACAGAATCTACGGGGACGTCAAGTACATGGACTTCCTTGTGCCCGCCATACTGGCCATGACCATAATGTTCTCCTGCATGTTTGGAATGGGTCAGTCCATTGCGGGTGAACGGGAAAGGGGAGAGCTTGCAAGGCTCTTCATGACCCCCACAAGTGTAGCCACAGTTGTGGGAGGTAAGATAATCTCAAAGCTTGTGATAGAAAGTGGAAGGGCCCTTCTCCTGCTCTTCATTGCAATTCTTCTCTTCGGTATCAAGATAAATGGTAGCATGCTCCTGACGGTCCTGCTACTGATACTGACGGCCCTCTGCTTTGTCGGCTTTGGTATAATGATATCAGCCAGGGTGGGGACCCAGGAGGACTACATGCAGATGGTCATGCCCTTCGCCATGCCCATGATGTTCGTATCAGGGGTGTTCTACCCCATTGAGACCATGCCCTGGATATTCCAGAAGATAGCCTACGTAGTCCCCCTCACCTATGCCAACAATGCCCTCCGGGCAGTCATGCTAAAGGGCGCCGGTGCTGGGGACATAATGGTTAACCTCCTTGTGCTTGGTGGATTCACCCTCCTGTTCTTTGCGATGGGTGTTACCCGTTTCAACAGGGACATTTAATGTAATTAGTTTAATGTGGTGATAGAAATGATGAGAAAAGGTTTAATCGCGGCACTCATAATCCTTGGGATGATCCTCAGTCCTGTATCAGCAGCTGACTGGCCGGTATTCCATGGAGACGAACAGCACACAGGTTATGCAAAGGAGCCAAGCGACTTCTCTGCAAAGACATGGTACCTCTCCATTGGGGGTATAAAGTCATCCCCGGCCATATTCAACAAGGTGGCCTACATAGGATCCCTTGATGGGAGGCTCTATGCAGTGAACCTTGAGACCGGGTCCGTGGTCTGGAGCTACAAAACAGAGGGTGCCATCGTCTCATCGCCGGTGGTTGTAAATGGGACCGTATTTGTGGGTTCCTGGGATGGATACCTCTATGCAATAGACACAGACACCGGAGACCTTGAATGGAAATTCAAAACAGGTAACAGGATAGAATCATCACCTGCAGTGAGCGGGGACACCGTCTATATTGGATCTGATGACTGCAGGGTATACGCTGTGGACAGAGACGATGGCTCCAAGAAGTGGGAGTTCTACACCGGGGACGCCGTTAAATCATCACCCCTCCCTGTGAATGGCACCTTATATGTGGGTTCATTCAATGGTAAGGTATACGCCCTCTCAGAATCCGACGGGAACGAAGTATGGAGTTACACGTCAGGGGACGCCATAAGATCCTCACCAGCCTTCTGGAATGGGACAGTCTATGTGGGGTCAGATGACGGGAACATCTACGCCCTATCAGAGTCAGATGGGAATGTGATCTGGAAGTACAGCCTCGGCGACCGTGTATATTCCTCCCCATCAGTTGACACAGAGGAGAACAGTGTCTTCATTGGATGCGATGACGGGAACATCACATCCCTGGACACCAGGACCGGTGCCCTGAAATGGTCATTCCATACCGGTGCCCCTGTACGTTCAACACCGGCTCTCTTTGAGAACATGATAGCGGTGGGATCAGATGACGGGACACTCTACATCCTCAACAAGTACAGTGGCAGGGAGGAGTGGAGCTACTCCCCAGGCTACTACCTCTTCAGCTCACCTGTGAGTTCCTCTCCAGTGGTCTACGGCAAGACAGTCTACTTTGCAACCGAAAACGGATACATATACGCCCTTGACTCCAAGAAGAAGGAGGCTCCTACCTCAGTATTCGCCTACTACATCATTGCAGTGATCCTTGTAATCGCCGGAGCTGTTATCGGACTCAGGAAGGTTGCAGGAAGAAGATAAAATACCCATTTTAATTTTTAAAGGGGGATAATCCGATGTTCAGGACACTCATAATCTATGAGAGCACCTATGGGTCCACAGAGGAGGTTGCATCTAAAACCGGGATGATACTTGGACCATCGAGGTGCTGCAGGGTCCCTGAATTCCAGGAGCCCTTCAGGGACTTTGAATTCTTTGTAATTGGATCCGGTGTCTACCGGGGGAGAATGCACCCACGAATAACTGATTTTATAAGGGAAAACCCATGGCTCAGGGAGAAACCCGTGGCACTCTTCTCAGTTTCCCTGAGTAGAGAGGATGGTCTGAGAGCCATTAAGGAAGTTGAAGATCTTATCGGAGGTAGCATATATTCCCGGGCGCTTGGTGGACGTATGAAACTCGGCGAACTTTCAGAGGAGGACCTTGCTGATCTCCAGGCGTTCTCTGAGGTCACCGGTATTGAGTTGAGTGACGTTGATCTCCTGGATAAAGGGGAGGTCACTGAATTTGCACTTGAACTGAGGGACATCCGTGACTCCCTCATGACCTCCATTGATGAGGGTGAACTCCGTGGATTCATTGACGAATTCCTCAGATCACACAACACCTGCACCCTTGCAACCTGCCATGGAGGACAGCCACGGGCCACACCCCTTGAGTACATATATGATGGGGATTCCCTCCTCATAATCAGTGAGGGTGGTGAGAAATTTGCAGGTCTCCCCGAGAATGAACGGGTTTCAGTTGCAGTATACGAGGACTACACATCCATGAGCGACCTTGCAGGGATGCAGATAACGGGTGCTGCCAGCATACTCCATGGAAAGGATGCTGAACATGTTTATAAGCTGAGGGGTCTCAACCCGGATGCAGTGAAGGATCTGAACATTGATATGAATGTCATAAGGATTGATATCATGAAGGTTGAATTCCTCAACAGTAAATTCAGGGACCTCTCAGCATGCCCAAAGCAGGTCCTCTGGGTTAAAAAAGAGTAATTAAAATTGACTGCACGTAAAAACCCTTAAATGATTAATCAGAGGTCACTGCAACCTTTGATAATAAAATATAAAAAATGGAAACCTGTGGCTTCCATCTTTTATATTTTTAATCCTTTCGGAGCTGAATTTCTATTGCTGAAACATTGGTAGCGGTTCCCTCGTTACCAATGATCTCCTCTGTGCATATGTCGATGTTCTCTATCTGTATGTCTGGTATGAAGCGGTTCCTTACAATCTCTGCAACGTCAACAGCCCGGCTTATGGCTATTCCACGGGCTTTAAGGATCACTTCACTGGTCCCACCGTTCATCTGAGTAACCACGGCCAGAACATAGTTCATTACAGGCTTGTTTCCGATGTATACTACATTCTCCTCTGACATCACTTAACCTCCAAGAGTGTCTGTAATAAAGATAGAAACCCAAGATTATATAAACTTTGTGATATGGTAACTGAAAAATTTAATAACAATCATGATCCCCATAAACAGCCCCGCACATTCTAGCACCAAGGTTAACAGCCCCCCTGAAACCTGCTGTGAGGCTGGATCCATGCATAACATCGATGAGGGGTGCCCCTGAAACCTCAGATATGCGGGTCTCTGCAAGGCCTCCCAGTATCAGTTCGGGTTCAGTCCTGATGATGGCCTCCTCAATATCAGAAACATCGACCCCGACAAGTATCTCTGACCTCAATCCAGGCACCCCTCTAAGGTTTTCCAGTGTGTAATCACCTATCATATCCATTGATACAAGAACTGGCTTCATCCGCAGTTCAGTTATGAATTCTGTGAGTGCAACGGCCCTTGTTGGTCCTGAAACTACCGCCACCCTCAGACCCTCAAGTTCAGCCCTTATTCGATCCCTCTCCTCGATAAAAGCTGAGAATTCCTCATTTATGGGATAATCGAGGTTGAGATACCCGAGAACCTCCCTGTAAAATCTGAGTGAATTTGAAAAACCTATGGGGATGGGGTGGTGGATGAAGGGTGTCCCGAAGTTCTCCTCAAGGAAGCGGCAGGGGGCGATACCCGAGACATCACAGAAGGAGCAGTTGAGGTGGCCCGCCGGGATCATGGTCATGTCCCTGATGCTGCATCCTGATGTCAGGACACAGTTCACATCCACCCCCATCAATGATAGGGACTCCCTGACCTCCCTGAGGTCGGCTCCGCCCCTGAATTCACCTATTATGTTGACTGAAGGCTTAGATGATGGCTCCATCCTCCAGCAGAATTTATGGATGAGTGCCATCATCACCTCCTCATATCCCTCACCCTGACTGGATTCAAATCCACCGGCACTGACGGTTATGAGCTCCGCGTCCACGAGTTCTGAGGTCTCATCTGCAACCCGCCCTATATCCTCTCCGATTATGCTGGTTGCACAGGAACTCATAATTACTATGATATCAGGTTTTCGTGTCCTGTCAACCTCTATTATCCTGTCCCTGAGTTTCTCTGATGCTCCGAAGACCACGTCTGATTCTGATAGTTCTGTTGATGCCACAGCTATCCTCCGCCCGCCCCTGGCTGTGAGTAGATAGCCTATATGGTATGCGCATCCCCTGGGGCCATGGATGAGGGGTACTGCATTTTTTATGCCTGTCACCGCCCTCACGGCACCGAAGAGCTTGCAGGTTGAAACTGGCCCCATATCATACCAGCTCAATCACTTTTCTATTTAAGGCTCAGAATCTTGTTTATGGCGTCCAGTACTGCCTCAACACTCGCCATGACTATGTCCTCCCTGGTGGACCTTCCTGTGGCCTTGTTACCCTCCCCGTCACTCATGACAACGAAGACCTCTGCAAGTGCGTTTGTACCACCAGTTATGGCCTCTATGTTGTATTCATCGAGTTCTATGTCTGCTGTTTCACTTACAAGGCTTTGTATGGCGTTTATTGCAGCATCTACAGGTCCAACCCCTGTCATGGATGTTGTCTTGACCTCGTCACCGATTCTGAGCTTAACTGTGGCTGTTGGCATCACACTCTCCCCTGTCATGACTGCTATGCCCTCCAGCTTCACTATTTCCCTGCTGGCCTTTCCAAGGATGGTGACGGCCATGGCCCTCAGATCAGCATCCGTGATCCTCTTACCCTTATCTCCAAGCCTCTTGACCTGTTCATAGAGTGTGCAGAACTGTTCCTCCTTCATCTCTATTCCGTATTCCTGGAGCTTTGATCTGAGGGCGTTGGCTCCTGTGTGTTTACCAAGGACTATCCTCCTCTTGTGGCCCACCATCTCAGGGGTTATTGGTTCATAGGTTTCAGCCTTTTCAAGGACTCCATGCACGTGTATGCCGGCTTCATGTGCAAAGGCGTTTTCACCGACTATGGCCTTGTTGGGGGGCATCCTGACACCGGTTATCTTTGAGACGAATTCTGAGATGTTGACGAGTTCCACGGTTCTTATATCCACCGGGAGGTCATACCTGGTTATGAGGGCCATTACAACCTCCTCAAGGGCAGCGTTTCCTGCCCTTTCACCGAGACCATTCACTGTTGCATGTACCTGTGATGCCCCGGCCTCCACCGCTGCAAGGGAGTTGGCGACTGCCAGGCCGAAGTCATTGTGACAGTGCACGCTTATGGGTACCCTGAGTTCCTCCTTAAGCCGGGATACCAGGTGGTTCATGGCCCGGGGTATCATGACCCCGACGGTATCCGGGACGTTTATGATCTCGGCACCGGCATCCTCGGCTGCACGGTATACCTCAACCAGGTAATCAAATTCAGTCCTTGTTGCATCCTCCGCAGAGAACTCAACCTTCAGGCCATGTTCAGCCGCATATTCCACTCCAAAGACCGCCCTGTCTATTATCTCATCAGGGGACATTTTGAGCTTGTATTCCCGGTGGAGTGGTGATGTCCCTATGAAGGTGTGTATGTAATCAACTCCACAGTCTATTGCCGCGTCTATGTCCTCACGGAGCACCCTTGCCAAACCACAGATATTTGCTTCAAGTCCGAGTTCAACTATTCTCCTTATGGAGTTCATTTCACCTGGAGATGCTGCAGGGAACCCTGCCTCGATTGTATCGACTCCAAGGGCGTCGAGCTTCCTTGCTATACCCGTCTTTTCCTCCACTGTGAGGGCCACTCCAGGTGTCTGTTCACCATCCCTCAGTGTTGTGTCAAATATCCTGACATTCTCCGGGAGATTCATTTCTCCTTTAACCTCTTCTATGTACATCTTGATTCCCCGTGGTCTGGCATTTTATCTGCTTAAATTTCTGTGGGCTACAATTAAAAGCTTTTACACACAGTATGTTATAAGTTATATCTTATAAGTTATAACCCGGGTTCCCGGGTGCCAGGTAATTTACAGAAAACCATTAAACCGCCATGCTCAGGCTCAGGAAATTTCTGAGACCCGGGGCAAGGCCCAGTATAAATATCACAAGCTTGAGGGCCTCTGAATCCATATCGGACTCAACGTATCTATCAATGGCATAGAGGGCCGTCAGTATAACCGCCATCTTCAGGGGAAACATGACCATGGCAGTGCCCGTGAGGCCTGTTAGGGCTGATGGCAGCACATGCTGCTCTATATAGCCGTACCAGTCAACGGCAACGTAGGTTGAGGATGCATCGAATAGGTGTGCATATATAACAGGGAGGTTCATCCTGCCCCGGAGGAACTCCCACCTCAAGCTCAGGGCGTAAAATGCTGCTGAAAAAACTGAGAACACTCCGAGGACGGAGAGGAAGGGTACCGGATCTATGTGACGTATGCTGATGAGGTTGGGCGCAGCGAGGACAGAGCCCGTGGCAAATATAAGTTTCCTGTAATCCCAGCCACGGGTCTCCTCAAGTTTAACCGCGGCTATTAGTGTTGCTATGGTTGTAAGGCCCACAAGGATGTATATGCCCGGGGTTACCAGAAGGTGTGTTAGCGGGTATATCCCGTTATCAACAAGGGCCCTTGCACCGGAGCCCAGGAATATGAAGGGAAGCAGGGGCACAAGTAGCTCGCCTGGATCCTTTTTAAGCCATCTGAACATCCTGAGTATTATCAGAACAGCTATTCCGAGTACAATCCCGAATACGACCGTGTTCAGTGGTGTGTAACCAGGGTGCAGGTAAAAGAAGTTGCTCTCAAGGAACTCGATGATTTCAGATATCATGTCACTCCCCCATGTTGAGGAGGTATGTCTGTCGAGGGCTGCAATGCATCTGATGACCGTGCCATGCCCGCATACGCTATTGAAGAATAGATTCCACTGGGAGGGTCAAATATGAGGTGTGCTGCCCAATTAGAGTTATCAGGATCAGACATAATCCCTCATCCTTCCAAGTAATTTCTTGTTTATGACCTCCCTCACAATGAGTGGGAGTGGTGTCCTGCTTCCTGCTGGCTCTGTTTTTCCCTTAAGGATAGCCCTGACTATATCATCAGCCTCGCCCTCAGAGTCAACCAGGGTGAAGGAGCTTCCAACGGCCTCCAGAAAGTGGGCGTCACTTGCACCTATCTCTGGTATGCCTCTTTTCCTTGCAAACTTCCGGGCCCTCCAGTTCGAGTAGCCCACGATGTACCTGGAGTTAGGGTCTCGATGCCGTCAACACGGATGTTACGCTCATTCACAAAGAGTCCCTGCCGGTACCTCACAAAGGGGTGGGGTATTATGGCGACTCCATCCTGGTCATGTATCTCATCCAGGGTCTCGACCGGAGTGAGTCCCCTCGAGATCTCCTCCTGGATGCCAAGGGCAACGATATGTCCAGCAGATGTGCTGAGCTCCATTGCGGGTACCACGGTTATGCCCATTCCCCGGGACTCCTTGAGGGCGATTATTGATCCCTTCATTGTGTTGTGGTCTGCAACTGCCACCGCATCAAGACCCACGGCTGAGGCCCTCCTGAGGATCTCCCTGGGGGTTCCCCTCGCATCACCAGAATATACGCTGTGTATGTGGGGGTCTATCCTGATCATCCCATCACCCTGTACTCAATACTCCAGCAAAACAACACAAACATCAACTCACCCTATACTCAATACTCCTTATGAGACCCACGGGTCCTGTCATCATAACATCCCCCGCCGGTGCTGCATGGTGGACATCAAGGTCTATACCGTCAAGTATGCCCCTCTGGGACCGGTTGCAACCACCTTGACCGGTTCGCCAACAGCATCAATGACATGGGCACCGTGACCGCCATCTCCATGGATTTCACCGTGGGTCAGCTCACCCAGGCAGAGCCTTATAATGAAGTCCTCGAGTTTAGCCGGTGAGAGCATGCGGGTGTGGTGCTCCATGACACCATGTATCCTCCCTTCAAGGATGCTGGCTGCCAGGGTGTGTCCATTTCCCACGTCCACCACGACAATCGGCTCATCTGAACTGACTGCAGGATCCATGAGTGCCCCGGTCACTGAGGCGAACTTTGAATCCATGATGAGGGTGGGGTGTCTGATGGCCTTCTCAATGGACTTCATCCTTGTGAAGTACTCAGGGACGTCTCCCAGGTAGGAGAACTCCTCCGGGGGGATGGGTACGGATAATTTCTCCCTGATCTTCATGAATCTGAAGTTCCTATCACCCATATCACCCCCGGCCCCGTGGTCCTGTACAGCAACACCCAGCAAATCAAAGTCCAGATCAACGTCAAAGCATGCAAGTGCCCCTCTTATGGCCTCAAGGTCTACGTCCCTGAATTCAATGCTCTGAAGTCCCGGGTTTTCCTCTGATATCTCTATTCCCATGGCCATGACCCTTTCAGGATCATCCCTGACTGTCCTGGCTGCTTCAGGTGTCATGACCACCCGGTTTCCGGCTCCGATGTGTTCAAGTATTGCACGTGTAACCGGGCCCCCGCCCATTGTCTGTCCACTGATAAAGACATCGCCACTGATCCCCCGGATTCTCCCTGCAATTATCCTTGTTGGTGAGGGCATTACCATCTTCAGGGAGTTCTCTATCCTGTCGATCCCCGTGTCATGGTACATTATATCCTGGGTTCCGGCCCCCACATCAACTGCAAGTATTTTCATGTGGGAAACATATCTCATCACTGTTTATTAACCATTCCCTTTGATGTACATATATGTACAGTAAAGTTTTAAATAGTTCTTTAAAGATATCTTACTGCATGGAAATGATGATTTCATCAGTAGGGACCAGTTCCAGCCATGAGGTGATATGATGAATAAGATCGTTCTTGATGAAAATGAAATACCAAAGAAGTGGTACAACATTAACCCGGACCTTCCCTCACCACTACCAGAACCAAAAAACCCTGAGGGTGGGAAGAACATTGAAAACCTGCCAAGGGTATTCTCAAGGGGAGTGCTTGAGCAGGAGATGTCCATGGAGAGATGGATAAAGATTCCCAGGGAGGTCATGGACGTCTATAAGATGATTGGAAGGCCCACACCACTATTCAGGGCAAAGGGCCTTGAGGAGATGCTGGACACTCCGGCAAGGATATACTACAAGAGGGAAGACTATTCCCCCACAGGGAGCCATAAACTGAACACCGCCATAGCCCAGGCATACTATGCCCGGAAGGATGGTGCAGAGAGATTAACAACAGAGACCGGTGCAGGGCAGTGGGGAACAGCCCTCTCCCTTGCCTGCTCACTGATGGACCTCCAGTGCAAGGTCTACATGGTCAGAGTATCCTTCAACCAGAAACCCTTCAGAAAAACCATAATGCAGCTATACGGTGGTGAGGTTGTACCATCCCCAAGCAATCACACAGAATTTGGTCGCAGGATGCTCAAGGAGGACCCCGAACATCCCGGATCCCTGGGTATAGCCATATCTGAGGCCATGGAGGAGGCTCTCCAGGAAGAAAACGTCTACTACTCCCTTGGAAGTGTACTTAACCATGTGCTCCTTCACCAGACCGTAATAGGTCTTGAGACAAAGAAACAGCTTGAAATCGCAGGTGAAACACCAGACATCATGATAGGGTGCGTTGGAGGGGGCAGCAACTTCGGGGGGGCCATCTTCCCCTTCGTGAAGGACAAGCTTGATGGTAAGCTGGACTGTGAATTCATTGCTGCAGAGCCAAAGTCATGCCCAACACTCACAGCCGGAGAGTACCGCTACGACTTCGGTGACACTGCAGGCATGACCCCGCTCCTCAAGATGTACACCCTCGGCCACGACTTTGTACCCCCATCCGTCCATGCCGGTGGCCTCAGGTACCATGGAATGTCACCCCAGGTCGCACTCCTCGTGAGGGAGGGTGTGATCAATGCCAGGGCCGTTCCCCAGCACACCATATTCGAGAGCGGCGTCAAGTTTGCAAAGGCAGAGGGTGTTGTGCCGGCCCCGGAAACATGCCATGCCATAAGTGTGGCAATCGATGAAGCACGCAAGTGCCGGGAAACCGGTGAAGAGAAGACCATAGTTATCAGTTTCTCAGGCCATGGCCTCCTCGACCTTAAGGGATACGGTGACTACCTGGAGGGTAAAATCTAAACCCCTCCACCACCTCACCCCTACTGATTTTTTTCTCCCGGAGCCATCCAGAAACGGTGATGGCCGCTTCAATAGATATAAATACCATCATCACCTACACTAAAATTAATTTATATCAATCTCATCAAGGTGATCTGATGGACTACAGGAACATAGTTATCGGTGCCATGGTTCTCATCATATCACTGATGGTTGGTTTCAATGTTGCCCTGTACCTGGGGGCCCAGGACCAGAATGTAACCCAGCTGGATTGGTCAGATAATGCAACAACAGATATGAGTTTTGCAAATGAATTCCCCGGCACCGGTCAGCACCGACAAACACAAAAACCACCACCAAGAAGATAAAAACAAACACAAGCAGTGCTGAAAACAGCACAGAAACATCTGAACCTGAAGAACCAGCAGGAAACCAGACCACATAGGAGGATTTTAATGTACAGAATAGGTGAAGCACTCATAGGAAGCGGCAACGAAGTCGCGCATATAGATCTCATCATAGGGGATAAGGAGGGAAACGCAGGGGCCGCCTTCGCAAATGGTCTCACAAACCTTTCACTGGGTCACACCCCACTTCTATCAGTCGTAAGACCCAACCTCATGACCAAGCCCGCCACACTCATCGTGCCAAAGGTCACGGTGAGCTGCCTTGAGGATGCCGATAAGGTATTTGGTCCTGCCCAGACAGCAGTGGCACGTGCAGTTGCTGATTCCGTTGAGGAGGGCATAATCCCCGAGGAAAAGGCTGAAGACCTGGTTGTTATAGTCAGCGTATTCATACACCCTGAGGCAGAGGACTACAGGAAGATATACCAGTACAACTACGGAGCAACCAAGCTTGCCCTCAGAAGGGCCATGGAGGGCTACCCATCAGTCAGAAAGGTCCTCAGTGAAAAGGACCGCGGAAGCCATCCCATAATGGGCTTCAGGGCCGTGAGGCTCTGGAACCCCCCATACCTGCAGGTTGCCCTTGACCTCGATAGCATGGAGGAGATGGAGAGGATCATCAACACCCTTCCTGACAGGGAGCGTATACTGCTTGAAGCTGGAACACCCCTTGTCAAGAAATTCGGTGTGGGTGTTGTCAGGAGGATAAGGGAGCTTAGAAGGGATGCCTTCATAATAGCGGACCTCAAAACCCTGGATGTTGGAAGGATAGAGGTCAAAATGGCTGCAGATGAAACTGCGGACGCCGTTGCAATATCAGGCCTCGGGACAGTTGAGTCCATTGAAAAGGCCATCCACGAGGCCCAGAAACAGGGAATCTACTCCATACTTGACATGATGAACGTTGAAAACTTCGTCGATAAACTCAGGGGACTCAAATACAAACCCGACATTGTTCTCCTCCACAGAAACGTTGACCTTGAAACCCTCAGAGCTGAACGTGGAGAGGAACTTGGTGAAATGAGTGAATGGGGTAACATCAGGGAGATAAAGGAGATCCTTGGACCCAGGGGCCTTGTGGCAGTGGCAGGGGGAATAACACCCTCAAAGATGCAGGAGGCCCTTGACAGCGGCGCAGACATAATAGTCGTTGGCAGGTACATAATAGGATCAAGGGACGTCAGGAGGGCTGCAGAGGACTTCCTTGAGCACATGCCCCAGGACCCCGACACCATGAGACTGCCCCTCGACGAGGACGAAGCAATCTAGAACTGGAGGGGGTTGCATGATACTCGGTATATGTGGAAGCCCCAGGAAGCAGGCAACAGAACATGTCCTTGAAAGGGCCCTCTCAATGCTTGAGGATGATGGCCTTGAGACAGAGTTCTTCACGGTGAGGGGTAAGAACATCTCCCCCTGCAGACACTGTGATTACTGCCTGAGGAATAAGGAATGTGTGCTGAAGGATGACATGTTCCCCCTATATGAACTACTCCGGAGGGCCGCCGGGATCATAATTGCAACCCCCGTGTACAATGGAGGTGTCAGCGCCCAGATAAAGGCCATCATGGATCGTTGCCGGGCACTGGGTGCTGAAGACTATGACTCCCTCCGCGGGAAGGTTGGTATGGGTATAGCTGTTGGTGGTGATAGATGCGGGGGGCAGGAGCCAGCCCTCATGCAGATCCACACCTTCTACATACTCAACGGCGTCATACCCGTAAGTGGAGGTTCCTTCGGTGCAAATCTGGGGGCCTGTTTCTGGTCAAGGGACACCCTTGAGGTGTTAAAGAGGACTCATATGGATTCAAAACCCTCAAAAAGACCCTGGGCATGTTTAAAAGGTTCCTGGACTCTGAAGGACCCTGAAATTCTTTTTTATTCGGAATTTATTTAAATCCGTCAACTCTTTATTTCTGGTGATTCAATGGCATCTTCAGGCACATCCAAACTTCTAAAGGGCAGTTTCCTTATAATGATAGGCAACCTCCTGTTCAGGGTCGGGGGCTACATCTACAGGGTGCTCATGACGCGTCTGCTTGGACCCGAGGGCTACGGTTTGCTTGGACTCACACTCCCCTTCCAGGGAATATTCCAGATACTGGCAGCGGGGGGCCTTCCTCCAGCCATTGCAAAGTACGTGGCCCAGCATAGGGCTCTGAATGAGGAGGAGATGGCGCGCCAGGTCGTTGTGACATCCCTAAAGGTGATGATATTCCTGGGTATAGCCTTTTCCCTGGTCATGTTTTTCACTGCCCCTGGCTTGCAAATGATTTCTTCCACAAACCAGCGGCCCAGTACCCCCTCCAGGCGGTTGCCCTCATAACACCATTCAGTGTCATTGTTGGGGCATTCCGTGGAGCATTTCAGGGCATATACCGCATGGAATACGTCGTGATTACAAGGGCTGTTGAGCAGGTTTTCATGATAACAATGGCTGTTGTATTCGTCATGGCAGGTTTCTATGCAGCCGGGGCGGTCATTGGCACCTCCATGGGGTTCCTTGCATCAGCCATCTCAGCCATAATCATCTTTCGCAGACTGATAAACAGTTACTTTCCGCCCGCCCCACCCGAAAAGAGACTGGGCCTCAGGGAGGAACTTGGACTTGTCAAGACCCTGATATCCTTCTCGATCCCGGTCATAATAACCGCCCTCTCTGAGATGGCCATATACGACATAAGCGTATTCGTAATAGGATACTTCATGGCAACAACCTCGGTGGGGTACTACACCGCCGCCGATCCTGTTGCAAGGCTCCCTCTTGTGATATCAATGTCTGTAGCCACGGCTGTACTTCCAGCAGCCTCTGAAGCATTCGCCCTGAAGGATCAGAATCTCCTTGAGACCTACATTGTCCAGTCATACCGGGTCGTGACCCTCCTTGTGCTGCCAATGTGTGTGGGTATAGCCGTGTTCTCAGGGCCCCTCCTTGAACTCCTCTTTGGGAGGGACTTCATCTTTGGGGCTGGGGCCCTCAGCATACTCGTGGTGGGTATGAGCTTCTACACCCTCTTCATGATATCATCAAGCATAGCCCAGGGGATAGGGTACCCCCGCCTCCCCATGTATGTCCTGGTGGGTGGGACCATCATAAACCTTGTACTCAACGTTGCCCTTGTACCCATGCTCGGGATCGAGGGAGGGGCCCTTGCAACAACCCTTGCAGCCCTAATTATAATGATCATAATCCTGTGGAAGACCACACAGATAACAGGTGTGAAGCTTCCAGGGATGGCGTTCATCAGGATAGCCACTGCATCCGGGGTTATGGGTGGTTTCATGATTCTGCTCCCCCAGAACATCCCAGGCCTCCTTGCAGCCATCATCTTCGCTCCCCTGGTTTATGGTCTGAGCATTCTCCTTGTCGGTGGTGTTGAGAAGAGGGATGTGAGGCTCATTCGAAGGTTAGGTGCAAGGATGGGGCCCCTCAGTGGTGCAGTTGCAAGAATGGCTGATCTGATGGACCGGTGGGCGAGATAGTTGATGGCATAAAGATATAAAGAACCGGCGCCATAGGTTCTACAATGAGATTTGCCTGTAGAATCCCTATCAACGATCTTGAAGTTCCGGTTGATGAGAGAATGTTCAAGCTCCTCAACCTCATCCACAGGATGGGCTCCATAACAGTTGCAGCAAGGGATGCTGGAATTCCCTACAGAAGCGCCCTTGCATACATACGGAACGTCGAGGATATCCTTGGCGAGAACATAGTGGAGACCCGGCGTGGTGGAAGGGGAGGTGGTGGAGGCAGCAGGCTCACAGATACAGGCCTGATGATCATCAAGGAGTACCTTAAACTAAAGAGGGCCCTCGAAAGACAGAGAACTGTGAATGAACTTGAGGGTGTCGTTAAGGAGGTTTCAGCGGATGGTCTCAGGGTTGTGGTAGGGGGTTTCACCATTGATGCCGCCCGTGCATAGGATGTATCCGCCGGGGACAGGGTCATCCTCCTTGTTGAACCCGACGATGTTGTCCTGATGAGGGAAAGGCAGGTCACAAGCATGAGGAACATCATCAGGGGGAGGGTGACAGGTCTTGAGATGAAGGGGGACATCGTAAGGGTCAGAGTGGACGCCGGTGATGGACTTGAAATTGAAACCCATATAACACCGGCTTCACAGAGGAACCTCCAGCTTAAACTGGGCACAATGATCTACGCCGGTTTTAAGGCAGTTGCTGTTACCGTCCTGAAGATATGAGGTGTTCACATAATCTCAAAACGCATTAACCTTTCATGAAGATGGGAGTGGTTCACTTGAAGATAATTGTTGATCCAGATAAGTGCACAGCATGTGGCGAGTGCCGGGAGGCATGCCCCAAGGGTGGTAAGATATGGACCATCCAGAGAGGGAAGCCTGCAACCCCATCAAATCTTGAATTCTGCCACCAGTGCATGATCTGCGCAAGTAAGTGTCCTGAGGGCGCCATAAGAATTATCAGGGATGATAACTATGAGAAGAAGTATGAAGACGAGGGAAACCCTTGAAACCCATGTGAAGGTGGATCTTGAAATCGACGGGAGTGGAAAATCAAGCGTGAACACCGGTCTCGGATTCCTTGACCACATGCTTGAATCAGTTGCACGCCATGGACTCCTTGACCTGGAGGTTGAGGCGAGGGGTGACCTGGAGGTTGACGACCATCATACCGTTGAGGATGTTGCCCTCACACTGGGGGAGGCCCTGAGGGAGGCCCTGGGTGATAAGAGCGGTATAAGGAGGATGGCCCATGCCATGGTCCCAATGGATGATGCCCTTGCAACCGTTGCCCTGGACCTCAGTGGAAGGCCCTATACGGTCCTTGAACTGGAATTCGATGATGCTGTGATAGGTGATGTGAAATCACAGAACATAGGACACTTCATTGAGTCCCTTGCGGTATCTGCAGCCATGAACATCCACGCCTCCGTGAGGGGAAGGAACGACCATCACAAGGCCGAGGCTCTATTTAAGGCCCTTGCCCTTGCAATCCGGGACGCTGTCCGGGTTGAACACGGGGAAATTCCAAGCACGAAGGGCAAATTGTAATATGGAACAGGATATGGGATGAAAACTCCAGTTCCAGATAATTTAGCCGGCATTCCGGCTCCACTGAAACAGTAAAGCACCTCTCCACGCAACCGTAAGCCCCTTTTTTTCATTGATTAACATGAGTCACCTCCATGGTGGATTGTGCCTCAGCCATGTTCATCCAGAGACCACCATGGGGACCCAGAAAACATCAGACACGCTTCAAGTATATCCATTCACTGATAATATCAAATCTTAATTTGTAAACATTTATTAACCTTTTTTAACATATATTGTATCAGGATCAGGCTCACCGGCCATGATCATATCATTGAAGGACTGCAAATCGCGGTTATCAACTGGAATGGGGGTGAACGTTTTGTGTGAACTTTTAGGAATGTGTTTCAACCAGGAGGTGCAGCCATCCTTCTCCTTGAGGGGTTTCAGGATGAGATCAGAGCGCAACCCCCACGGATGGGGGCTTGCCTTCTATCCGGACAAATCCGTCCAGGTGTATAAGGAGCCAGTAAAATCCAGAAAAAGCATTATGGCGGAGATCATGGAGGGCTATAACCTTATCAGATCCAGCATCATAATGTCCCATGTCCGGACTAAAAGCAGTGGAGAGATCTCCCACAAGGATACCCATCCTTCCAGAGGGAGTGGGACGGTAGAGAATATGTATTCGCCCACAATGGCACCCTAAATGCAGAATTTAACCTGGAAGACGGAAGATACCGGCCAGTAGGTGAAACTGACTCTGAGATAGCCTTTTGCCATATCATGAACCAGATCAGCGAAAAGGGGGTTACATTCAAGGATGAATCAGAATACAGGTGGCTATGGGACCTCCTGCGGGATATAAACCAGCGCGGAACATTCAACTGCCTTCTATCCGATGGCAGGCATCTCTTCTGTTACCATGACCATGCCGGATACAATGGTCTCTGCCAGCTGCACCGAAGGGCACCCTATGATAAAGTGAAACTCCTGGACGATGACTACGAGATAAACCTTGCCCATGAGAAAAGACCCGACCAGGAGGGCTACATCATCGCAAGCAATCCTCTGACCAATGAAAAATGGGAAGAATTCCAGGAGGGTGAACTGAGGGTCTACAGGGATGGTAAACTGGTATACATCTCCGGAGAATAGGTTAATCTGAACCTCTCCATCCCCACTTCATTTTGCTGTGGAACTTCAAAACTTGTGTGGATGTCTTTTCAGCTGAGACCTCTAAAATTATATTAAAGGGAGAAAAAAAGTAAAACCAGAACTGATCTATTCTGGTTTGGCCAGAAGATCAGTTTTGCTTAATGTTTCGCCCTCTTTACCGTGTGGTGTCCTGAGGACGGTGTCGTTGGCCTTTTCAATCTCCCTTGCTTCTACTGCAAGTTTGGCTGCTGCGGCCAGCATTTCATGTGCTGATGCAACTATTGGTATGTACTTGTCTGGATCCTGCACCATGAAGCAGCCCTTAACGTCTATATCTGCAACCTTGGTGGCTATCTCATATGCTGCCATGGCCTTGGCCTTTGCATATGGGTTCTCATATCCTGCTGCCTCAACAGCCACGTCGGTATCTATAACAACCTGTGGAAGTTCAGGAGCCTTTCCAGCCTCAACATCGGCAATCATGGCATCAATTGTGTTCTGAACGACCCTGTATGCACCTGTGAACGCCAGAACCTTTATAACGTCGGAGTTGAAGGATGCCATCTCTGTTGGGTCCAGGAACTCCCTCCTGGCACCTATCATTGGGTCCGCCTTAACTATGATGTAACCGAGTCCCTGTTCCTCTATTTCATCCTTTACCCTCAGACCTGGAGCGTCACCAATTATCATGGCAGGGACGTCAGCCTCTGATAGGAGTTCCCTTGCCTTTGCAGGGCCCGGTGCACCGGGGTTTGGACTTATAAATATAACAAAGTCCCTGTCCATTTCAAGCATGGTGGGTACTGCCCTCTCAATTTCATCAGGGTTCATCTTTGCACCAGAACCAACCACACAGACATCTATGTTTGGCCTGTCGGCCCTCTCATCTAGTAACAGGTCAAGTACCGGTGAGGTCCCGATGTTACCGCATCTTATTATCCCAATTTTTACAACCATTAGATCACCAGAATCTTATTATTTTGCACCTTATTAAGTATTTTATGATTTAAAGATTATGATTAAGCTTTTATATCAGTAGTATATTTTTCACGGTTGCTGGGATGCGGATGGTTAAAATTCAAATTATAAATAATATTTTAATCATTTAATTTAATATTGAATTTATTAATCACAGGGTCTTTCAACAACAAGGACATTGCCCGTGAAGATCCTTGAAAATATCTCCCTCTTAACTGTGATCCTCCCAAGTGCAGGGTCTGCAAGTGTGACATTTCTCTCATCCATGGACATGATGACTGTGTAGTGACATGTGTCTCCATACTTAACAAAGACTATGTGGTTTTTTCTAAGATCATTGAGTTCCATTTTAACTCCCCTTGCTCTCAGGCCCTTTGAAGTTGCTGCAACGATCAGTCCATACATTGTGGTACCTGATTCGTCTGTACCTGCAAGTTCTGCAAGTTCTGCCTCGGTACAGTTCACTCCAAGGTTTCTGAGGACCGTTGCAAGCGCTGCCGGTCCACAGCTGTAGCTCCTGCTCTGCATGACTATAACCTCATCACCCAGAGATGTGCTCATAACAAAAACCTCCATTTTAATACTGATGTTAATAATTAATTATTAAATGTTATTAATAAATGTTGGTGATCTGTGGAATATGGAAGAACCTCAGGGATCTCCAGAGAAACAATCAGCTGAGAATATGAGAAGAGGACTACCAGAAAGAAGAGGTGCGCAGACAGCCAGAACAACCTACCTGAAATGTTTGCGGGCATCCCAGATTCGTTTCATGGACTTAAAACCACCTCTGGGACCGGCAAATTCATTAAAATCTTCTACAAGTTCTGAAAGCTTGCTTAAAGCAGCTTCAGCGTTTCTGACAATGTCTGATGCTGCTGGTGGTCTGACATCATCCACCACATCCCTCAGATCACCAGCATCAGCAACCGGTATCCCCACCTCACCGGCGAGGTCAACACTGGCATGCCTCCCGTGGAAGCCCTTAATCTTGATGGAGGGGACACCCAGTACCGCCGCCTCGATTGTGATGCCCATTCCGGCACCGTATACCATGAGGTCAGCGGCGCTCATGAGGGAGGGAAGGTCAACGAAGCCCTCAAGTACCTCCACGTTGCCAGATTTTACAAAGCTCCTGACATAATCCGGGCTGAAACGGAACGGGACAACCAGGACTCTCCTGTCAAGTGCTTCAACCCCTGAGATCACCTCCGGTATGTCCCTTCTCCTCAGGTCCCCGCCAAGTACAAGGAGGGTGTAGTCCCTTATCCCCGGGTCTACGATCTGGAGGCGGCTCACATAGAGGGCGTGGGGGTATCCTCCGATGACCTCAACATTCTCAAGGAGGTACTGGTCCTCAAGGTAATCCCTGTAGCGTCCTGAAGGTGCCGTTACAATGTCTGCGAAGGCTATCATCTCGATGGGGTTGTAGATATCCTGTTCAACGTGGAGGACACCGATACCCCTGAGACGTGAAGCTGCTATGGCCTTCCTGACATCGCCGGCATTTCCACATGTGAGGACCATGTCAGGCTCTATCACCCCGAGGTGCCTCCAGGTCCTCATGATGTCCCTCAGGACAAGTGCTCCAACCTCAACCGCCCTCCCTGACCGGCTCCTGCCTGCACCCATGGAATAGAATCGTGAACAGAGGCCATCAAGGATCTCCCTAACACCATCGCCATGACAGAGGCAGTGATAATCATGTTCAGTGTCTTCCATCAGGGGGTGGAATGTCTTCGCAGGGGCCATTTCAGCTGCAACTGCCAGCCTCAGAGTAACACCTCCAGAGAACGTATATTGCTGATATGAATCCTATAAGGTAGAATACCCAGACCACAAGGTCCGTGGGTCCCGTTTCAACCCATACAATTGTCTGGGCCAGTATGATGGAGTATATACCCGTGAAAAAGCCGTCGAGAACTCCCTGAATTCGGTGCATGAGCCCCAGAAGCAGGCCCAGTATAAACATCTGGAAAAGCATTGCATGTAATCCGAAATCGAGGAGGGATGGTCCAAAAATCGTGGATGTTGTGGAGTGGCTGTAACCCAGTACAACCTCCCCAACGATTGCCCTGGGGTCGGTGGAGTGGATGTACCCTGTCAGGGTGTAATAGAGAAGTTTGCCGCCTGTTGCACCTTGCAGGGATATTATCCTGTCAAAGACTGTGAGGGTGTAGCCTGCCCTGTAGAGGAGAAGTTCCACCGGGTTAAGGGTCCAGGTCTGCCACTCAATGGATTTAACTGCAACGTAGCCAACAAGAAGAGCTGCAACTGCAAGCGCAGAGATTAAAACTCCCAGTTCCCTCCAGGAGGGCCTGGCTGAATAGTAGAGGGTTATGGTGCCGCTGAGGAGTATGACCACCACAGTTGTCCTGTAACCTGTGAGGGCGAAGAGAATGGCCCCCATGATGAGGGGGATGTAGTATTTCCTCCGTGGATACGCTGCCAGGAGTATGTTGATGGATGGGAGGAATAACAGGTATGAGATGAACCATAACTTTGTGACAGCCCTTGCCTTGAGGTATCCGCTTAGGAGTGGGATTCCCCCCAGAAGATACAGGTTAATTGCCTGGATGAGAATTCCGGCAATCACTAAAGCCACGAGGAATGGTTCGGAACCTTCATGGGTCCTTATCTTCCCTATCCTGAACCCTGATGATAGGTAAACACCTCCAATGAGGGCGACCGTTCCGGTGGCAATGTATATGATGGAAAGGGCTGAAGGTGGTTCAAGTCCCCTCAGGCCGAGTCCGGTTCCGGTCAGTGCCAGGGAAAGGTAGATTATAATGACAGCCACCACTGAGTATGGTGAAAACACATCAAACCTCATTTATGGCCCCCCCTTCTGGATCAGCAGAAATCCCTCCATGCTAAAACTCCCAGGCATTCCTTGTGAAATTTGCAGCAAACTGTGGGCAGGATGCGGCATGTATGTGGATGTAGCTTGCAAGGGATGAGCCTGATGTGATACCATCAAGGGAATCCACTATCCCCCTCCCCCGGAGGACCCTGAAGGCGAATTTTCCGCCTGAAGCCCCCAGGACCCTTGAGTAGTGGAACTCATGTCCCCTGAATTTATCACCGGCCTCTGTGATCAGGTTATCCATCACTGCCTCGGCTATCACGTAACTCAATCCCTGGACGCGTCCTGTCATTTCAGCGGGGTGTGGGAAAACACCGCACATTTCACGTTCATCGATTGAACTCATGAGGTACATGAGGCCACCGCATTCCCCGAAGATAGGTCTCCCATCTGCATGGAACCTCTGGATGGACTTCCTCATTGAGGTGTTGGATTCAAGTTCCGCTGCAAAGATCTCGGGGTATCCCCCACCGATGTAGACGGCGTCAACATCTGGAAGCTCCTCGTCGTGTATGGGGCTGAAGGGAACCACAGATGCTGCGTTGTCCTCAAGGGCCTCAATGTTCTCCTGGTAGTAGAAGTTAAAGGCCTCGTCGATGGCAACACCTATCCTAACCCTCTTTCTGTTTCCCCTCTGCCAGAGAGGTTGCCTTTCACCCCTTATCTTCCCTGCGGAGGACATTATATCCTGAAGGGCCTCCAGGTCAATGTACTCCTCCATTGCAAGGCCCCACTTCTCGATTTGGGCTGCTATGGTATCCCTCTCAACTGCAGGGACAAGGCCGAGGTGTCTCTGTTCAACCTCGAGTTCACTGCTGCGGGGTATGCCCCCAATAACCGCTGTGCCGGTCAGTTCCTCCACGGCCCTTCTGGTCTTGAGGTAGTGCCTCCTGTTCTTGACCTGGTTCAGTATGACGCCCTCTATTTTAACCTCCCTGTCGAGGCTTCTGAATCCTAGGACCATTGCTGCAGCGCTCTTAACAAGGCTCCTTGAGTTTATTATAAGGACAACCGGAGCATCGAGTGCCTTTGCAACTGATGCCGTACTTCCTGTATCTCCTATCGGGCTTATACCCTCATATAATCCCCTTACACCCTCTATTATGCCCATCCTGGATCCTGATAATTTCATGGCCCTTGTGAATGCCTCCCTTATCTGGGCCTCTGTCATGAAGAATGAGTCAATGTTCCTTGAGGTGTTGCCGGTGGCCATGGTATGATAGGATGGGTCTATGTAGTCTGGGCCAACCTTGAAGGGCTGCACGCCTCTACCTGAGAGCGCCTTCATTATCCCTGTTGCTATTGTGGTCTTACCAACCGCACTCCCTGTCCCTGCAAGTACAACTCTCATGTATGATGGTCAGCGCTCAATTTATTTAAATTATTTGTAACAAACAGAGAAAAATGACCGGAGCTGATGGAATGCATCAGCCCCGTAAGATACCCTGCGGCCGACAGAAGATGATGGAGTTTAGAGACTGCATCAGCACCTGATAAGGTACCTTGCCCTTGCTGTGTGGGACTTTCCATGTACAAGACAGAAATCCGCGTCACAGTGACTGCATACCCACATACCCTCTGGACAGGTGGGACCCTTCTCATACCTCAGTGTACCGTCCCTGCCACAGAAGGGGCAGTGGTTCCTGAAGGCAGCCCTGTGTTCAGCGTAGTCTGTGTGGAGTGAGCATGAACATCTACCCACCGATTCAACGTACTGTGAAGTTACCCTGTGGTAAGATGCTCCCACATCACGGGATATGCGTCTGTAGGCCCTGACGTGTTTCCTCTTGTAGACCTTCTTCCTGTAGTAGGCCTTTGTATGAACCCTCTTTTTCTTGTAGGTGTGCTTTGCTGCAGCAACCTTAACCGGCTTCACGGTTACAAAGTTCTTCCATCCTCCGCATCATGGGAAGCAGCCACACCTGCTGCTACCATGGGAAGGAGGAACAGGGATGTAATAAAAAATCGCTTAATTGTACCGCCTCCAATCCAGAAATACGTTTATCGTTCCCTCTGGATGGTAGGAATATAACTGCGAAGCCATATATAAATATTTTGCCTCCAAATCAAAAAATAAGGCATCATAAAACTCTTTTTTTCAATTAAAACCTTTTAATCCTTTTTCAAATATGCTGATAATGGATGTGTCATTTTTATTTCCCCTTTAAACCTCTTTGACAATCTAAATCGTCTTTTTCGAAAAATAAGTCATTTTAAGCTCCTTTCTGGTTGCGATGGTCCAATGGATTATACTGAAAGAGGCTGCAAAATCCATCTGGATCATTTAGAGGTCTGATTCGAATTTCGTGCCTGATTCGGTGGTTTAAATTGTGAAATAGCCGTTAAAATGTTCATATATCCAACTGTCATTAAAACTCATTTAATGGTTAATTTCTGGTCATCTGGCAGTCCAATCTAATGGTAAAATCTGGCAGTCCATGTACTGGTAAAATAATTAATAGAAGCCTCCACATATATACCTCCATGAGTCTCGGTGAAAGGGTCCAGGTACTAAGTGACAGCGCCCAGTTTGACCTGTGTGATTACAGTGCTGACCCATCACAGCGAAATACAGCTGTCCCTGGCATCTACTACACCAGTTACAGGGGCTGCAGGGTCCCCCTCTTCAAGGTGCTCCTCACCAACAGGTGCTGCAATGACTGCAGGTACTGTATAAACAGCTCATGCGAGATGCCGGTGGAGCTCAGCCCTGAGGAAATTGCCAGGGTATTCCTTGACTACTATGAGAGGAGATATGTTGATGGTCTCTTCCTAAGTTCCGGTGTCAGCCACGACCCGGATGAAACCATGGAGCGTCTCATAGAAACCCTCAGGATCCTCCGTCTGGAAGGCTATGGTGGTTACATACACCTCAAGATCATACCGGGATCCTCCATGGATAGCATAAAGAGGGCCATGGAGCTTGCAAGCCGTGTGAGCATCAACATCGAGACAGCCACCCCCGATGGCCTGGATGAGCTTTCATCAACCAAGGATTACGGTGTTGATATACTCCGGAGAATGAGGTGGATACACAGGTTACGGAAGAGGCACCCCGAACTTGCACCCTCAGGTCAGAGCACACAGCTCATGGTTGGGGCCGTTGATGAAACAGATGAGGATATAGTGAAAAGAGTCGGGTGGATCCATGACCGTTTCTCAATTAAAAGGGTTTACTTCAGCGGCTTCCAGCCCATGGAGGGCACTCCCCTCGAATCCAGGGATGAAGCTGATCCTATGAGGGTTCTTAGGCTTTATCAGGCAGATTCCCTCCTCAGTTCCTATGGTTTCAGTCCAGATGAACTCAGGTTCAGTGGGGGCTACCTTGACACGGACCTTGACCCGAAATATGCTGCTGCAATGGATATGGATATCTTTCCTGTTGACCTTGAGAGCGCACCCTACCATGAAATCATAAGGGTCCCCGGGATCGGTCCCAAGTCTGCCAGGAGAATAATTGAGATGCGCAGCAGGACACGCCTCACACCTGAAAGGCTCAGAAAGATGGGTGTGAGGATGAATAGGGCAGAACCATTCATATACCTTGATGGCTTCCAGTCCACACTGGCTGAATGGGGTAAAGATAGAAGGGAGTGAAGCAGCCATGGGCGATCCACGGGCGCCTAAAGTTCAGAAAACAGCTCCCATATATCAGGGTACTTATTCCTCACCGCCTGCTCTATAAGGGCAGATGCCTCCCTGCTTATGCTGAATTCTGGCTGCGTCTTTTTAAGGTACCTTAAAACAGCTGCTGATCTTGCAGACCAAAGGGTAACCCGGGGATTCTTCTTAACTTCCCGTATGACCTCCTGGATGCGTGCATCATCATCCTTTCCGGTATCTTTTTCAGGTTCCTTCCTTGTCCTTGACTGGATCAGTGCATCCAGTCCCATTCCAAGGCCCTTCTTCTGTGTCATCCTATCCCTCCATTTCAAGTATTTCAGCTGCAAGTTTCATGTAGGCCTCTGTACCTGTACTTTCGGGGTCATAGGTTATGCAGGGCTTACCGTGGCTGGGGGCCTCTGCAAGGCGAACGTTCCTGGGTATCCTTGTCCTGAAGATGTTCTCCCTTTCACCGAAAAACTTCTCAACCTCCCTCTGTACGTCCCTTGCAAGTCGTGTCCTTGAATCGTAGAGGGTCAGCAGTATCCCCTTTATCGGACAGGGACTCTGGAGTCGTTCTTCCACCAGGTTCATTGTCTTCAGGAGGTCTGCCATGCCCTCAAGGGCATAGTACTCTGCCTGTATGGGTATTATGACACTGTCAGAGGCCACGAGGGCGTTGAGTGTGAGTATGCCCAGGGATGGTGGGGCGTCTATGAATATGTAGTCAAAGTCATTCCTCACATCCCCCAGTGACTCCTGGAGGATGGCATGGTATCCTATCTCACTGCTGAGCTCTATCTCGGCACCGCTGAGGGATATGTTACTGGGTGCTATGTAGAGGTCCTGGAGCTCTGCAGGCATTATCACAGAGGACAGTGCTGCCTTTCGGCTCAGGACCGTGTATATTGTTGACTCCAGTTCTGACTTGTTTATCCCGAACCCAGTGGTTGCATTGCCCTGGGGGTCCATGTCGATTACAAGAACCCTCCTGTCAAGGAGGAAAGTGCTGCTGATAGATTAACGGCTGTTGTTGTCTTTCCACAGCCACCCTTCTGGTTTATGATTGAAATTACCTCTCCCATCTCATCACCTGCTGGATCTAAGTTATAATTTATAACTTATAAAGTATATGTGATAAGTTATAAGTTATCAGATTAAAAAAAATTATTAGAAGTTTATCCTCTCGGATAGTTTAACCGGTAGCGGCAGTCTTCTGAAGGGCATGCCCTCTGTTTCAGCCCTTATACGTTCTATGAGTTCATCCAGGCCCATCTGAAGCTTTTCACCTGTTTCCCTCACATTGACCGTGAGTTTGCCCTCCATTTCACTGTCACCTATAACAACAACGTAGGGGACCCAGTCCTGGGCCGCATTCCTTATCTTCTTTCCGAGGGTCTCTGATCGGTCATCCAGGTCAGCCCTTACGTCAGCTGCGATAAGTTCTGATACCAGGTCACTGGCATATTCCATGTGGCGCTCTGCAATTGGAAGCACACGTACCTGGGTGGGTGAGAGCCACAAGGGCAGCATAGGTGGTTTTTCATCCATTTCAATGGCCGTCTTCTCAAGAAGGCTGCATATGACCCTCTCAATGCTGCCTGTTGGACTGCAGTGGAGGATTATTGGGTTTACCTCCTCCTCATCACTGTTAACATAGGTTATCCCGAACCTCTCACCGCTTTCAACGTCAATCTGAACTGTTGGATTCTCTATCGGTCTTCCAAGGTAGTCTATGGCTGCGAAGTCCATCTTGGCAATCCAGTAGTGCTTCCTTGAGGGGAGTATCTCCAGGAGCACTGGTTTTCCGATTTTATCCGCTACTTCATGTACCCATTCCCTGTACTCCTCATAGAAGTCAGCCGTGGCCCTGAATATGACCTCATAGTTCACCTGGAGGTCCTGGCCGGTCCTCATGCACATCTCGACCTGCCTGGCGAATTCCTCAAGGGACTGATCAAGGTCAGCACATACCGTGTGGAGATCCGGCATTGTAAAGCCCCTGAGCCTCTTAAGACCAACCACCTCGCCCTTCTTTTCAAGCCGGAAGCTGTAGGTCGAGAGTTCATATATGGATGCAGGCAGGTTCTTCCACGTCAGGAAGGAGTCTGAAAGGATCCTGAAGGCTCCGAAACAGCAGGCGTATCTCAGCATGAGTTCCTTCCTGTTCTTCATCCTGTACTGTCTTTCACCGAACTTCTCTGCATGTACCCTGATTGCCTCGTCCTCGAGGTCATACATTATGGGTGTCTCAACTGGCATTGCCCCCTCACTGGTGACAAGCATGTAGACGTAGTCTGCAAGAAGGTCCCTTATCAGCCTTCCCCTGGGGTACCACCGGAGGTGTCCAACGTCTGCTGATGGCTCATAGTCTGCAAGTCCCTTCTCCCTCATGAGTCTAACGTGTGGTGGTTCTTCACCAGAGGATTCAAGTTCGCCAAGCTCATATTTCACCAGGTTCTCAAGATCCCTGTTTTTGAACTCGAAGTCTCCGGGTTTAACCGTCTCTCCCCTGTGGAGTATGAACCACTCGGATTCCTCGCTCTCCTCCTCCACCTTTGGGGGCTGTGGCCTTATGCTCCTTGATAGCTCTGATAGTGGGTGACCCTTGCAGGATATCTTGAAGGCCTTATACCACCCGAAAGGAACCCTTGAGACATCAACACCCTCGCTGCGGAGGGCTGATTCCATTCCCTCAAGGACCTCCACCGCTGTTTTGGGGGAGCTGAGCGAGGAGCTGAGGTGTGCGTAAGGGTATATCACGACGTTCTCTGCCTTAACGTCATTGAAAACCTTTATTATTTCATTAACCGCGTTTTCAATTACTGATTCAGGGTTATCCTCATCTTCAGCCTCCACTGCTGTGAAAACCACCAGGGACTCCCTGAAATCTCCCTGCATCTTATCTTCAGGGATTTCCTCTGCTATCCCTGTTTTATTCTTTGTCTCGTATTTCAAGTAATCAGAGTGAATTAACAGTATCCTCATGCCATCACCTTGGTAAGAATAACTAATGTTATTGTTTTTAAGGTGAGGGTTTTTAAATATTGCTCCGGTGGATCTTTAAACCCCTAGTAATGTTCAGATGATGACCCTTAAGGGATCTCCTGAACCTCTTCAATGAGGTACATTCTGTGCTGATTGAAATGGAAATGTCCTGTCTCTGCGATTGAAAGGATCTTAAGGTGACCTCCCGGCACCCCCCTTCCATACCGTGTCGAATATCCTGGCATAGTTCTCTGCGATCTCAGGGTACTGGTTCCATATCCCGATGGCGGTTTCAGGGATGGGTGCACCATCGGGTGTGAAGCGTGAGAATATCCACATCATCTCCTGTGAATCCCGGACAAGCATCCTGACAGGGGGTATTCTCCTCACCTCAACCTCACCGGGTACATCAATTACATCCCTGGCCATGATCCTCACCTCAACTCCACGATCGGTTATTCTATCAAGGGCCGGGCGGAGTGCCTTTATTTCATCCCTGAATATGAAGCCCATCCTCATCTTGAGTTCCTTCCTTGAACGGGATATTATCTCCAGTTCCTTCTTCACAATCTTCTCCTGTCCATGGATGAGCCATACAGGTGTCGGTACCCTGGCAACCCTGTCCTCATAGATTTCGGTAAGCCTGGACATGGCCTCATCAAGTTTTTTGATGATCCTACCCTTCTCCCTCCTGAACACCTCTGAGGGTGGCACCACATGGTACCTCATGGGTTTACCCCTCTCAACCTCCACGAAGCCCCTGTCTGAGAGCTGCCTCAGGACCTCATAGACCCTTGATCTTGGAATGCCCGAGACCTCGGCAACCTCCACTGCCCTGGCAGATACCAGCGTGACCATTGCAGTGTAGGCTGAGGCCTGATAATCTGTCAGACCCATGATCTTCAGGGCTTCATTAACACCTCTATCCATAAACACACCTCACTCGTTATATCCCTGGAGTCCCCTCCCCATCTATCTGTTACATTTTATACTGAAATAGTGACAAAAATTATATATAATTTACTGCCAGTTTTTAATATGGTGATTGAAAATGAAGTACCGCTGCAAGGTATGTGACTACATATATGATCCGGAGGTGGGTGACCCCCGCTCAGGTATAGAACCCGGGACACCCTTTGAGGAACTTCCGGATGACTGGCTCTGCCCTGTGTGCAACGTGGGCAAGGACCAGTTTGAACCCCTCCGGGGTGAAATAAAACGGGTGCGACCCGAGGATATAGACATGTTCTGTTATCAGTGCTCCCAGACCGTCCGTGGAAGGGCCTGCACAATCAGGGGAGTCTGTGGAAAGGAACCAACAGTTGCCAGACTCCAGGACAACCTTCTATTCGCAATAAAGGGAATTTCAGCCTATCTCTACCATGCCAGGGAACTCGGATACACTGATGAGGAGGTGGACGCCTTCCTTGAGAGGGGATTCTATTCAACCCTCACAAACGTTAACTTCGATGCCGGGGAATTCATAGACCTTGCCCTTGAAGCAGGTGAGATGAACATCAGGACCATGAAGCTCCTGAAGAAGGCCCACATTGACACCTACGGGGAACCCGAGCCCACCGAGGTTAGGGTGGGGGCCCTTGAAGGTCCCGCCATAATCGCAACCGGCCACAGCCTCAGGGCCCTCGAGGAGCTTCTGAAGCAGACCGAGGGTACCGGCATAAACGTCTACACCCATTCAGAGCTCCTGCCAGCCCATGGCTACCCTGGACTCAGGAAGTACCCCCATCTTGCCGGCCAGCTCGGAGGCCCATGGTTCGACCAGAAGGACACCTTCTCACGCTACACTGCTGCCATACTTGGAACATCTAACTGTGTCCTGCTTCCCCGCGATGATTACAGGGATCGCATGTTCACCTGTGGTGTTGCAGCCCTGCCCGGAGTTGAACACCTGGAGGGCTATGACTTCAGTCCCCTCATAGATAAGGCCCTTGAACTACCCCCACTCAGTGAAGAGGATGCCACGACCCTCACAACAGGATTCGGGTTATCAACCATACTTTCACTGGCAGATAAGATCAGGGAGCTGGTTGAGGATGGTAAGATAAGGAGATTCTTCCTTGTGGGTGGCTGTGACTCCCCCCTCCCCAGGGCAAAATACTACACCGAATTCGTGAGAAAACTGCCAGAGGACACCGTTGTCCTTACACTGGCCTGTGGAAAGTACCGGTTCAACTCCATGGACCTGGGTGACATCGAGGGGGTTCCCAGGCTCATAGACCTCGGGCAGTGCAACGATGCCATAGTGGCAGTTGAACTCGTTGAGGCCCTCAGCAACCTCTTCCAGATGGATATAAATGAGCTGCCACTCAGCATAATCCTCAGCTGGATGGAACAGAAGGCAGCCGCCATACTCTGGAGCCTCCTATCACTGGACCTCAAGGGCATGTACATCGGTCCAATCCTGCCTGGCTGGGCCAACGAGGACATAGTGAAGTTCCTGGTTGATAACTATGACCTCACACCAATAGGTGACCCTGAAGAGGATATCAGGAAGATACTGGGGTGATTTAACTGGATCTCACAGGAAAGGTGATGAAGATCAGCAACCTCATCGATTACCAGGACGACTCGGTGGTCAGCAGGGAGATAATCCGCAAAGAGACAGGTACAGTTACCCTCTTTGCCTTTGACAGGGGTCAGGGCCTCAGTGAACACACCGCCCCCTTCGATGCCATGGTACAGGTCATTGATGGTGAGGCCGAAGTCACCATAAGCGGAGAGAAGCACCGCCTGGTTGCAGGTGAGATGATAATCATGCCTGCAGAAAAGCCCCACGCCGTGATGGCGGTGAAACCCTTCAAGATGCTCCTCACCATGATAAGGTCCTGATCCAGGTCAATAAAACAGCAACAACCAGTCTCCTGATCTATGTTAAGAGAACAGCCAGCAACCCGGCTGTTATGATTGCAACGAAAAGGGTCCCCACCCTTTTCCCGAATTTTTTTGTTCCAAGAACAAGGGCTATTCCCCCCTTTATCAGGGTGTTTGAGACCCCCGCCAGTGTTATGGCGGCTGCAGCAGTTGATTGTGAGATGGAGCCCCCTGCTGCAAGGATTGACATGCTCACAGTTATTGCATCAACATCAGCAACACCTGAGATCACACTGGCCACAAGTACACCACCACGGCCAAGATAGACGCTGGCAGCCTTTGATATGAAGAGTATTGCAAGGAATAGGGCCCCGAATATTAGGGCTGGTTTGACAGAGAAGGGATTTTCAATCTTGATGTCTGAATCGATCCCTGATGATGACCTCATGAACATGGCTGCAAGCATAACACCCAGAACACCCATTGCAAGCATGGGAGGGGCCACATAACCCACAAGTGAGGAGTTAACAACTGAGACCTCCAGCAGTATCCTGAAGAACATCATGGAACTTGAAATGACCGCCGCGAATACCGCTGGTCCCATAAGGTCCTCCGAATCCCTCACCCTCCCTGCCATTGCAGTTACAACTGCAGTACTTGAAACCAGGCCCCCTATGATCCCTGTAGCCCCAAGGCCCCTTTCGGGTCCGGCTATTTTCATGGCTATGTATCCAGCATAACTTATTGCAGATATGAAAACCACCATGAGCCAGACCTGGTAGGGATTGAAGACACCCTAGGGGCCAGTTGCGGTGTCAGGAAGGAGGGGGAGGATTACGAAGGCTATTATCAGGAACTTTATGGTGTCTATCATCTCCCTCTCACTTATCCTCCTCACTGCAACGTGTATGTACCTCTTCAGGGCCAGAATGGCCGTTACTATGATTGAGAGCATCACCGCCAGCCGGTAGTCATATGCAACACACATTGCCCCCAGGAGAAATGTGACAAGGGCAGCCACCTCCCCGGTTACCCCGATATCACCGCCCTCCCTGGTGCTTGCTGTGTAACTTACGACTATGAGGAGGATGATCCCAAGGAATGCCACAGGGAACGCCAGAAAAAACTTTCCTGAAAGATAGGCTGACAGTGCCCCTACAAGTGATATGAGCATGAAGGTCCTTATACCTGCAAATTCTGTCCTCTTGATCCGCCGCTCCCTCTCAATACCCACCAGCGCACCTATTGCAAGAGCTATCAAAAACTTAATTACCGGGAAGTCCATGTTATAATATATGGCAGTAACTTTAATATTAATTATCCCCCAATATTTAATAATAATCGGGTTGATGATAATAATGGTGATTCCATGAAGAGTGATACAATAAAGAGGGGAATCCAGAGGGCGCCCCACCGATCCCTCCTGAGGGCCTGCGGCCTGACAGATGATGACTTCGAGAAACCATTCATAGGTATAGCCAACAGTTACACTGACATAGTTCCCGGCCACATCCACCTGAGGGAACTTGCAGAGGCTGTTAAGGAGGGTGTGAATGCTGCGGGGGGTGTCGCATTTGAATTCAACACCATGGCGATATGTGATGGAATAGCCATGAACCACGACGGGATGAAGTACTCCCTGGCATCAAGGGAGATAGTTGCAGACACCGTGGAGAGCATGGCGATGGCCCATGCCCTTGACGGGCTGGTGCTGCTTCCAACCTGTGACAAGATAGTCCCGGGGATGCTCATGGCAGCGGCCAGACTTGACATACCGGCCATAGTCGTGACCGGCGGGCCAATGCTCCCTGGAGAATTTAAGGGAAGAAAGGTGGACCTCATAAACGTTTATGAGGGTGTTGGAACAGTCAGCGCAGGTGAGATGTCAGAGGATGAACTGGAAGAACTCGAAAGATGCGCCTGCCCGGGGCCAAGATCCTGTGCGGGTCTATTCACAGCCAACACCATGGCATGCCTGACGGAGGCCCTGGGCATGAGCCTCCCTGGCTGTGCAACCGCCCACGCCGTAAGCTCACGTAAGAGGCAGATTGCAAGGCTCTCAGGTAAGAGGATAGTTGAAATGGTGCAGGAAAATCTGAAGCCAACCATGATAATGAGCCAGGAGGCCTTTGAGAATGCGGTTATGGTTGACCTCGCCCTGGGGGGTTCAACAAACACCACACTCCACATCCCGGCCATCGCAGCTGAAATCGATGGACTCAACATCAACCTGGACCTCTTTGATGAGCTGAGCAGGGTAATACCCCACATAGCATCAATCTCCCCGGCAGGTGAACACATGATGCTGGACCTTGACCGGGCAGGCGGGATACCCGCCGTCTTAAAAACCCTGGAGGACCATATAAACAGGGAATGTGTAACATGCACAGGCAGAACAGTCCAGGAGAACATTGAGAATGTGAAGGTAGGACACAGGGACGTCATAAGGCCCCTTGACAGTCCAGTCCACAGTGAGGGCGGTCTTGCAATACTCAGGGGTAACCTGGCGCCCCGGGGATCGGTCGTGAAACAGGGAGCCGTTGCAGAGGACATGATGGTTCATGAGGGTCCTGCGAAGGTCTTTAACAGTGAAGATGAATGCATGGAGGCCATATTCGGTGGCAGGATAGATGAGGGTGATGTGATCGTCATACGCTACGAGGGGCCCAAGGGAGGACCCGGCATGAGGGAGATGCTCAACCCGACATCTGCGATTGCAGGCATGGGCCTTGAAAGGGTCGCCCTTATAACCGATGGAAGGTTCTCAGGTGGTACAAGGGGACCCTGCGTTGGCCATGTATCGCCTGAAGCCATGGAGGACGGTCCCCTTGCCGCGGTGAATGATGGGGACATCATCAGAATAGATATACCCTCAAGAAAACTTGAGGTTGACCTTAGTCCCCGGGAAATTGAGGAGAGACTCCAGAGTGCAGTTAAACCCCGCCGCAGTGTTAAGGGATGGCTTGCACGTTACCGTAAACTGGCAGGATCCGCAGATACAGGTGCAGTACTCAGATAGGTGTCCATATGAACGACAGACGCGAAGTAATTGAGGCAGCCGCGTACCTACTTCTACTTGTGCTGGCAGTGGTTGCCTCCCAGCACATGAACGTGGTTGTATCAGGGAGCATGGAACCCGTCTTCTACCGTGGAGACATCGTCATAATCGAGAAGACCAGCTTCTTCGGGGTCCAGGAGATGGACCCTGAAAGCATCAGAAAGGGTGACATAATCATCTATGACGCCACCTGGTTCCCTGAACCCGTGATACACCGGGTCATAGGCGTTGAGACTGACAGAAACGGGGCCAGATATTACATCACAAAGGGTGATAACAACCAGGACCCGGACCCGGCCCCTGTCTATCCATCACAGGTTGAGGCGAGGGTGCTGACGGTGGGTTCACAGCCCCTCATGATACCTAGGGTTGGATACATAACACTCTGGCTTAAGGGACTCTGAATAAGGCAGGTGAAGAGATGTTCAGGTACATTGAAAAAGAGGCTAGGGATTCAATAACAGCGGCACTTGAAAAGCTCGGTATAAAGGTACCCCCTGAAATAAAACTGGAGGAACCACCAAACCCCCAGCTCGGGGACCTTGCATCCACAGTATCCTTCGAACTTGCAGGTAAACTCAGAAGGGCCCCCATTGAAATAACGGCGGATATAATGTCTGTGATAGAAACCCCTGAAATATTTGAGACCATTGAATCCAAGGGGCCCTACATCAACTTTTTCGTCGATTACGGCAGATTCTCCAGCAGACTACTGGAGTCCATCCAGGATGACTACGGTTCACATCCCCCCAGGGATGAGAGGGTGATCCTGGAACACACCTCGGCCAACCCCAACGGTCCCCTTCACATAGGCCATATAAGGAACGCCATCATAGGGGATTCCCTTGCAAGGATACTGAGGATGGCTGGCTACGACGTCGAAACCCAGTACTATGTTAATGACATGGGTAGACAGATCGCCATGATAGTCTGGGGCCTGCTGAACCTTGATGGAGACCTTGAGGACTACCCCGGGGATAAGATGGACCACAGGGTAGGTAAACTCTACTTCGAGGTCAACCAGAGGCTAAAGGAAAATCCAGGGATCAGGGACGAGGTGGATGAACTAATAAGGAAGTATGAGGCAGGGGAGAACGAGGAGCTATTCAGGAAGGTTGTTGAGTACTGCCTCAGCGGGATGGAGGAGACCATGAAAAGGCTCCACGTTCACCACGACCGCTTCGTATGGGAGGGCCAGTTCGTAAGGGATGGTACCGTTGACAGGGTGATAGAATCCCTCAGAAAAACCGGTTACACCGGCGAGAACGACGTCCTATACCTCGACCTTGAGGAATTCGGCCTTGAGAAGGAACTGGTGCTCACACGGTCAGATGGAACCTCCCTCTACTCAACCAGGGACATAGCCTACCACCTCCAGAAGTCAGAGGAGGGGGATGTTATCATCGATGTCCTTGGATCGGACCATAAACTTGCAGCCGAGCAGGTGGGGATTGCAGTGGAACTCCTGGGAGGTAAAAGACCCGAGGTCATATTCTATGAGTTCATAACACTCCCTGAGGGTTCAATGTCCACCAGGAGGGGTGTGTTCATATCCGTGGATGAGCTTATGGATGAAGCCCACAGCAGGGCCCTTCATGAGGTTAAAAAGCGGCGGGATCTTCCCGATGATGTTGCAGATGATATTGCAGAGTCCATCGGCAACGGTGCCATAAGGTACTACATAGCAAGGCTCTCACCCGAGAAGCACATCGTATTCCGGTGGGATGATGCCCTCAGCTTTGAGCGTGGCTGTGCATCCATCCAGTACGCCCATGCAAGGGCATGTAAACTCCTTGAGAAGGCGTCATTCACTGGTGAGGAGGATATTGAAGATGGATGGAAGCCCGAAGGTGATGAGAGAGAACTTGTCCGTCTTCTTGCACGTTTCCCTGTGGTGGTTGAAGAATCTGCACTTGCAAGGAGGGTTCACCCTGTGGCACAGTATGCCCAGGACCTTGCAAATACCTTCAACAGTTTCTACAGGTCCACGCCTGTTATAGGATCTGATTTTGAGGGTGCACGCCTTAGACTTGTTGATTCTGTTAGAAAAACCCTCAGAAACGCCCTCAATCTCCTGGGAATTCATGCCCCGGAGACCATGTAGGATCACTTCGGATCCTTCATTAAAATTTTTTTTGAGTGGCCTGGAGTCTTTGGACTGGATCACGATCATTAAGGTTTTTCTATTAATTAATTGACGGATGAAAAATTTCTTTAAACATGCATCAGTGGCATTCTGGGGTAAGAATATGATCCTGCCATACACCCTGCGTCACGATTCTGGTGTCCTGAATGAATATGATAAGGTTTTAATGAGCTTTAAGCCCATAAACCTGCTGAGTGGAACTCATATATCCCCCATGAGCCAGTGCATTATGGCCTTCTGGGCATGGAGCCTGTTTTCTGCCTGATCCCAGACAACCGAATGGGGACCGTCAATAACCTCGGCTGTTGTCTCCTGGCCCCTCACAGCCGGCAGGCAGTGCATGAATATGGCTTCGGGAGCTGCAAGTTCCATGAGCTCCATATTCACCTGGTATGGTCTGAAGACCTCTAAACGGTCCTCAGCCTCGTCTTCATATCCCATGCTCACCCAGACATCGGTGTAAACCACGTCGGCCCCCCTGACAGCCTCGGAGGGATCATGAATTACCCTTATCCGTGAACCTGTCTCATCTGCTATTTTCCCTGCCATCTCCCTGATGCCGGGGTCAGGTTCATAGCCGGGGGGGCAGGCAACATCCATGTCCATCCCCAGGGTGGCTGTTATGAGGAGGAGAGAGTGGCAGACATTGTTACCATCACCCACAAAAACCAGCCTTCCATCGAATCCCCCCAGCTTCTCCCTGATGGTCTGCATATCGGCCAGGGCCTGGCATGGATGTTCCAGGTCTGTCAGACCATTGATGACCGGGACAGATGCCTCGCCTGCAAGTTCAACCACGTCGGAGTGACTTATGGCCCTTATCATTATTCCATCAACGTATCTGCTGAGGGTCCTTGCTGTATCCGCTATTGGTTCGCCCCTTCCAAGCTGAAGGTCCGATGCAGAGAGGTAGAGGGGCTGAGCCCCCATCTGGAATGCCCCAACCTCAAAGGATACCCTGGTCCTTGTTGATGACTTCTCAAAGATCATGGCAAGTGTTTTACCCCTGAGGATCTTTTCCCTGATCTTCCCCTCCTTGTAGTCATCTGCGAGGTCAAGGAGGTCCACCACGTTATCCATGTCACATACAGATAGAAGGTGCTTCATCTGCCCAACTCCCTCAGGACCGCAGGTCCTCCATATGTTTAATCCTCTTCTCAACGAGTTCCCTGGTACCTATATCCCTCCTGTGGTAGAGCCTTCCCTTCACATGGGCCGTTGCTTCCTCACAGAGCTCCTCTGCAGAGTATATGTCATCTGCAGGGGCCACGAGTGCAAGTGCACGGGATGATGATGTGTATATGTGATCATCCTCCTGGTTCACAGCCGCATAATAGGTTATGACGCCCATATCCTCTATCTTCTTCTCGTCAACCTTTATCTCGGCGCCGGCAACACCTGATTCAGGGTAGCCCTCAGGTACCAGATACTTGCAGACCGTTGCAAGGTTCATGAAACTTGCTGATTTAAGGTTTCCATCCACTATACCCTCACATATTTCCAGCATGCTGGATTCAAGTAATGGGAGCACGTTCATTGCCTCAGGGTCACCGAATCGTGCATTGTACTCTATGAGTTTCGGACCATCTGCAGAGAGCATGAACTGACCATAAAGTATGCCCCTGTAGGGCCCTGTCTCCTTCCTTATGGCATCAACCGTCCTCTGCATTATTTCCACGGCGTCTTCATAGTCCTTCTGTGTCAGGAATGGAAGAAGCCCGTCTGAGTCAGAATATGATCCCATCCCTCCTGTTATGGGGCCCTGGTCGCCCTCATAGGCGTGGGGGTGGTCCTGGACTGCTGGCATTGGCACTATGTGTTCACCGTCGGAGAAGGCCTGTACAGTGAATTCCTCTCCAACAACCCGCTCCTCTATCACCACACTGGGATGACCGCCTATCCTTTTCTCAATGACCTCTGTTGCGTATTTGAGGGCCTCCATGTTATCCCTGAGGTGTTCTCCAACTATCTTGACGCCCTTTCCTCCTGTGAGGCCGACTGGCTTTACAACTGCCTCACTGTCAAAGTCTTCCATGAATTCACGTAGCTCCTCAGGGTCACTGAAGACCCGGTAGGTTATTGACCCCGGTATTCTGTAATCCTCAAAGAGTTTGCGCATGAATGATTTATCTGTTTCGATGCGGGCTGCATCCCTGGTGGGTCCCACCGAGGGTATACCTGCCTCCTCAAGGGCGTCCACCAGTCCAGCCTCAAGGTGGGCCTCCGGCCCTATGAATGCCATGTCAACTCCCTTCTCTGATGCGAACCTGACCACCTTCGGTGTCAACTTCAGGAGCAACAGTGAATTCCCTGCGAGCCTTGATATACCCGGGTTTCTGTTACCCATCACAGAGTATATGGTTGCTTCATCTGCCAGTGCACTGCATATGGCATGTTCCCTTGCTCCTGTTCCCACAACAAGTATTTTCATCGGATAATCCTCCTGGAAATTGATAAGGTTAAATCTCCCTATTGTTTTATATAATCTTAGCACTTATTTGAAAGTATATATTTTATAGGAAATATGTCATTAATAATAATGACAGATTCCGTTCAAGGTGTTTCCAATGAAAGGTGGCCAGGCAATAATCAGATCACTTCTGGATCAGGGAGCAGACACCGTATTCGGATACCCCGGTGGACAGTTACTGCCACTCTATGATATGCTCTATGATTCTGAACTTAAACACATCCTCGTAAGACATGAACAGTGCGCAGCACACGCTGCAGACGGATATGCAAGGGCCTCAGGAAGGGTGGGGGTCTGCATAGCTACCTCCGGTCCCGGGGCAACAAACCTTGTAACAGGCATTGCAACGGCCTACATGGACTCAGCCCCCATCGTGGCCATTGCAGGTCAGGTCCCAACACACCTCATTGGAAATGATGCATTCCAGGAGGTGGACATGATAGGGATAACCATGCCCATCACCAAGCACAGTTTCCAGCCATCAGACGCCAGCGAGATACCTGCAATTGTCAGGGCAAGCTTCCACATAGCAAAGACAGGACGGCCAGGACCGGTTGTTATAGACCTCCCCAAGGATATACAGGAACAGGAGATCATGGAGGAGGTTGATGACCTGGAGCTCCCAGGGTACAGGCCCAATGTAAAGGGCCACCCCCTCCAGATAAAGAGGGCCGCTGAACTCATAAGGAGGTCAGAAAAACCCGTCATACTTGCTGGTGGAGGAGTTATAATATCAGGGGCGTCCAGGGAGATAAAGGAATTATCAGATCTCATAAAGGCCCCGGTGACAACAACACTCCTTGGTAAGGGTTCCTTTCCTGAGGACCACCCTTCAGCCATGGGTATGCTCGGCATGCACGGCCGCAAGGTGGCGAACCTGACAGTGGACGAATGCGACTGCCTCATAGCCGTTGGATGCAGATTCTCAGACCGTACAACAGGGAACGTTGCAGAATTCGCCCCCAACGCCAGGATAATACACGTCGACATCGACCCCGCTGAGATAGGTAAGAACGTTGGGGTTGATGTCCCCATCGTTGGAGATGCAAGAAACGTCCTCAGGGAACTCATAGCAAAACTCAAAAAATATGAAAAGAGGGACAGCCAATGGCTTGAAAGCGTCCAGAAATTCCGTGCCGATTGCATGCCAAGGATGAGCTATGATGAGGTGCCCCTGAAGCCCCAGCAGGTTATAAAGGAGATAAGCCAGGTCCTTGATGACGAGACGGTCGTTACAACGGATGTGGGACAGAACCAGATGTGGATGGCCCACTTCTACACATCCCGTGCCCCCAGAAAGTTCATATCATCAGGAGGCCTTGGAACAATGGGCTTCGGTTTTCCAGCCGCCATAGGTGCCAAGGTGGCACTGCCTGATAGTGACGTTGTTGCAGTGTGCGGTGACGGCGGATTCCTCATGGTCTGCCAGGACCTTGCAACCATAAGGGAATACGACATCCCGGTGGTGATATGTATCATGGACAACAGGCACCTTGGAATGGTGGCGCAGTGGCAGCGCCTCTTCTATGATGAGAGAATGTCCCATACACACCTGGGCGAAGTTCCGGACTTTGTGAAGCTGGCTGAATCATTTGGAGTGGAGGCTGAGAGGATAGAGGAACCCGGTGAAACCTCTGAAGCCCTTTCAAGGGCAATAAGGTCTGGTGAACCTGCCCTCCTTGATATAGTGATAGATCCTGATGAGATACTCCCCATGGTCCCCCCCGGCTGTGGTCTCACCGAGATAGTGGGGGAGTACCGGGTTGAAAGGGAGGACCCCCAGGAAATTAAATACTCCCCAGGGAAGGCGGATGGTGATTGAGATGGAACCCGATACCCATATCATAAGCGCCCTCGTGGAGCACAAACCAGGAGTGCTCCAGCGAGTTGCAGGACTCTTCACAAGACGTGGATTCAACATTGAAAACATAACGGTCGGGGAATCAGAAACCCCAGGCATTGCCAGGATGACAATAATCGCCAGGGGCGACGACAGGGTGCTTGAGCAGATAACAAAGCAGCTGAACAAGCTCATAGACGTCATAAAGGTCAGGGACCTTGAACCCGCGGCAACTGTTAAGAGGGAGCTCTGCATGGTCAAGGTCCACGCCCCATCAGAGAGTGAAAGGTCAGAGATAATACAGTACACCAACATATTCAGGGGGAGGATAGTGGATGTGAGTCCCGATGCCCTGACAGTTGAGGTTACAGGGGACTCTGAAAAGATAGACGCCTTCCTGGAGCTTCTGAGGAACTTTGGAATAAAGGAACTCGCAAGGACAGGGCCAACTGCAATGTCCCGTGGAAGCAGGACAATGTGATGCTCAATGCGGAAAAATTCCGGATCAGACCGGGACTCCCATAAATTTTATTTTAAATGAGCTGTTAATTAGAACTTGAGGAGGTTTTTTATGAAGATATACTATGAAAATGACATTGACATGGAGATACTGGCAGATAAAAAGATAGCGGTTATAGGTTACGGGAGCCAGGGCGAAGCCCAGGCCAGGAACATGGCTGACAGCGGACTCAACGTGATAGTTGGACTCAGAAGGGGTGGTAGCTCCTGGAAGAAGGCCCATGATGATGGCATGAATGTCATGACCATCGAGGACGCCTCAAGGGAGGCCGACATCATACACATACTCATACCCGATGAGATACAGGAAACCGTTTTCGAACAGTCAATAAGGCCCTACCTCAAGGAGGGTAACACCATATCCTTCTCACATGGATACAACATACACTACGGCTACATAAAGGCACCCGAAGGAGTCAACGTTACAATGGTGGCCCCGAAGGGTCCGGGTGCCATGGTAAGGAGGACCTACCTTGAGGGCTTCGGCATACCCGGCCTTGTGGCTGTTGAGGTTGATGCAACAGGCGATGCAATGGAGCAGGCACTTGCAATGGCAAAGGCATGTGGACTTGCCAGGGCAGGGGTCCTTGAGACGACCTTCAGGGAGGAAACAGAGACAGACCTGTTCGGTGAGCAGGCTGTGCTCTGTGGTGGTGTCACAGAACTCATAAACACGGCATTCAAAACCCTTGTGAGGGCCGGTTACCAGCCAGAGATAGCCTACTTTGAAACCTGCCATGAACTCAAACTCATAGTGGACCTCATCTATGAGAGGGGATTCAGGGGGATGTGGCACAATGTGAGTAACACCGCAGAGTTCGGCGGCCTTACAAGGAGAGGAAGGATCATAACAGAGGAGACTGAGAAGGAAATGGATGAGATCCTCAAGGAGATCCAGAACGGTAAATTCGCCAAGGAGTGGGCCCTTGAGAACAGGGCGGGTGCCCCCATGCTCAAGAGGATGAGGAAGCTGGAGAGTGAACTGGAGATAGAGGAAGTCGGGTCAAAGCTGAGGAAACTCTGCGGACTCGAGAAGTAAACCCCCCTTAACTTCTTTTTCAGGTGGTTGGTTTGGTATTCGTGGGTATGGACCATGGGACCACGGGTGTCTCCTTCACCATCCTCGGTGATGATGCTGAACACTTCAAGATAGGGAGGGAGGACCTATCAACAGGTAGAGCCTCCGCCCTTGATGAACTCAAAGATAGGGTTCCCCTCAACGAGATAGACCTCATGGCAATAACCTATGCCATGGGTGACGCCATAAGCACCATAAAGCCCATTGAGAGGGTGAAAAACAGGGGTATAATCTCCATTGGAGGGGCAGGTAAGGTCACAGGCGGTGGAACAGCAGTATACAGTGAAATCGAATCATCGGGGATACCCACCCTCCTCATACCTGGCCTCCACCGGAACACGCCCTGCCTTGATGAGAGGTTCAGGGCAGCCTACTCCCACCATGCGAGCCCCGAGAAGGTGAGCATCTGCTACAACGCATACCTTGAGACCGGCTGGGAGAATATGATCGTATCAGACATAAGTTCAAATACCGTCACGATGCTGATACAGGATGGCAGGATAGTCGGTGCCATGGATGCATGTGTAGGTGCCATGGGAGTTATACACGGACCCCTTGACCTTGAAATGCTCAGGAAAATAGACGATGGTGAGAAAACAGCGAATGAATGTTTTTCACATGCAGGAGCAGTTAAGATAGCGGGTATCGACACAAAGGTCTCAAGGGCCAGGGAGGAACTCCTTGAGATGTACCGTGCAGGTCGGGATGAGGCTAGGCTTGCCCTCGATACCATGATGATGACCATTGCCATGGAGATATGGGGACTTGCAGGTATCTCCAGTGGAATCGATGGAATCGTCCTCACGGGATCTGTTGGTGCCATGAGGGAACCCTATGACTTCCATGGAAAGCTGAAGGATATGGTGAAGGAAATCGCAGATGTAAGGTGTACGGATTCCCACCTCAGGCTCCATGGGAAGTGCCAGATAGCAAGAGACATATATAATGGTAAAAGGGAGATCCTTGGAATAGAGGTGGAGGTTTAGCTACCGGTCCTCCACCGATAAAATCAGTGCCCACTTATTCCATGGCTATGAAGGCTATCTTGGTGCCCTTAATAAACTGAAGGCCCTCTTCTGTCTGTAGAACCGTGTTAAGGTAGTTGTCGATTGATATGAGTTTTCCCCTTGTTTCTTCATTGTTCTTCAGGGTGAGTAGAACGTTCTTATTTTTAAATTTCAGAAACTGTTTGTTAACCCTGAATTCCTTGTCACTGCCCTTCATTATTAATCCCCTTAACTGATTTAGTAATCCTATAATGATTCACATATATATAGTTCACAGCCTTAAATTTCCAGCACGGACCACACACCTGTAATGATTCACATACACTTCACAGGCTTACTCCCTCAGCGCAGACCACTGCCCAGCTACGGTAAGGCGGCCGCAGACACAGACTATTCCCATGCTATCCTCAGGAGTACTGTTAAAGCTGCAAACTGGCATATATTAACACTCAGAACAGGAAATCCGATTCCATGACCCCTGAATCCTTCCCTGGTTACCATGAAGATTATGAATATTGTGTTCTGCAATATCAGAAGGACTGTGAAGGCCACCAGTCCCAGTGTGAAGCTGGACTTTATCTTCCTGTAGCTTGAAAGATAAATTCCGAGAAGGATCAGGAGAAGGAAAACATTCAAAAGCCCCACTATTATGGCCAGGAACGTGAAGTTCTGGTCCTGGATGAAATCATGGGCACCCCTTCCCCTCATTCGCACACCTCGATTCTGCTCCATATCTCCTCAAAGAGGGGGTAATTATCCTCCATTACATCTGAAAGAAAGTACATTTTACCATACCTCTCCCCTGAGGATACTATGATCTTATTCTTCTCAAGGACCCTCAGATGATGCTGAACTGTCTTGTAGTCAAGTCCCAGTGCCTCGGCCAGCTGGTTGTTATTGTATGGTCTCTCATGCAGCATCCGGATTATCCTCCCACGGTTGTGACCTCCCCTTGTACCTGCAAGAAGCCACCATAACAACCTCTTCATAGGGACCACATTCAAAGTTCTGGATGGAGTTATGGTGGTCCCTCCAGATATCACTTTCTTATGCGCCGGTGAAGCAGCGCCTTTGATATGCTGCTCCAGATATCACCTGATTATCAACTGGCTTTCTGAGTGCAGACTGTTGATCTCCGCCTGGAATCCGATCTCGACCGCGAAATTGCAGCTGCCAGAGAGGAATTCATGTTTTAAGGGGATGATATCTGATTTTTGATGTGCCTGAAAATCCCCCTGAATTGCTTCCAGTATATGTGTATGTGGATTAATGTTCCTATGACCATGAGGATTGCCAGTTCGGCGTGCCAGTAGGTAACCGATGGGTTAAGAGCCGTTTTTATGCCGAGGCGTATGAAGAGGAGGAGGAGAACCCCTGTGACTCCAGTCCCTGCATAGCCAGCTGTCAGGATTATATTCCAGATCCTCCTGTGCACTGATCCCCTGATAAGGCCCCTCCCCATCAGGTAGAGTGTGATCATATAAGCCGCGATCAGGATGAGGCTCAGGGGTATGAGATGATAATCTGTGGTGGGTTCCTCCACTGAGGGATGCTGCAGTGTTTCATCTGGAGCATCAACCCCTCCACTGTGACCTGAATCGTCTGAAGTCGCCGTGGAATCATCTGAGGTGCTCTGATCATTAGAGCTGTCCCGGGATGTATCATCAGAGGTGCTGTAGTCTGTGGTTGACTGTGAAAGGTCACATATCCCGTCTCCGTTAAGATCCGTGAACCTGGGGCACTGTCCGGGGTAGGGGTCATTCACAAGTCCATAGGGACAGGAAGCACCACATGCTACGCCAGCCGCCATGATACCTGCGAAGGGCAATACACCGGTTAGAGTCCTTAAAATTCTCCTGATTCTCATTTTCCCACCCCAACTATTCTCCTCAAACTCCCCCTGTAGCAGTGAAAGTGGAAAACTGTGAGGGGTATGAGCGCAATCCCGGCCTCCACGTGCCAGTAGAGCAGCTGCGGGTTGAGGTAAAATTTCACACCGGCTTCAGTAAGCAGCATGAGGACGAAGCCCCCAATTCCGGATATGATAAATGCCAGCAGTATTACGAGATTCCAGAGGTTCACATGAAGGGCCCTGCCTATAAAACCCGTCCTGTAGAGTAAATAGGTGACCATATAAAGTCCCGTGACGGGTATTGCCGGTAAAATACTGTATCCCATCCTGTTATCACCTTTAAGTTCTCTCTTTATAATGGATGGGTATGCCTCTTAAAAGAAATTTTTCCGGATTTAGACCCAGATCTCCACCAGATTCACAGGGATAAACAGGTCACGTTGAGACCTGGATGGCTGTGGATAAAAAATTTTTAAAAATCAGTTCCGGGCTCTAATCAAGCCAGCCCTCCATTGAGTCAGGGCCTGCTGTGCAGTCGAGTGATATGGGGGTGAGGGTGGCGGTGTTTTCAGCCTTAAGTGTGTGGACATCTGTACCCGGAAGTCTGTACCTGCAGGGTCACCATCTATCCAGTAGTATGGGCGTCCACGGGGATCCAGCCTTTTCTTTATGTGAACATTGTACATCCGGTCCCCCAGCCTCGTGATCCTTATCTCATCGCTTGCTGGATGAGATGGGACATTCAGATTCAGGAAGTCAACACCCTCCGGGAGTCCCCTCCTGAGTATCCTCGATGCAACCCTCCCTGTGAGTTCAGCTGCCAGTGAAAAGTCAACGTCAACATGTCCGTCATGGAACTTGATATCACCCCGTCTCACCTGGAGAGAAACTGCCAGGGATGGCACCCCATGCACTGCAGCCTCCATTGCCGCCCCTATTGTCCCTGATGTTGTCAGTTCTGATTTACCAAGGTTCTCACCCATATTTATCCCTGATATCACGAGGTCGGGCTTTTCATCCATAAGCTCGAATATCCCTATGATAACAGCGTCAGTGTGTGTCCCCGAAACAGCATAGGCCCCTGAGCCATCCCTGAGGGTGACCTCACTTACCCTCACAGGTTCAAAGAGTGTCAGCGCATGACCTATCCCGCTCTGCTGCGTGGCGGGGGCCACTATGATTGTCTCCCCAAGGTCCTCAACGGCCCTTCTTGCTGCAATGATGCCTGAAGAGTTAACTCCATCATCATTTGTTATAAGAATCTTCATTGCTGATCATCTTCCTCCATTTGAACTAAACTGATACCAATCATCATTATCTTATGCTCAATTATGTTAATCCTCGCCCTTATCTTCTTCTATGGATCCAAAAAACTGATGGTTGATCTTCATCAATAATCATCTCTATCTTTTTATAGTCTTTATATCAAATTTTAAGTATATCTTATAACATAGCTCTATTAAGTCTAACCCCGGCAGGTGGAAGAATTGAAGAAACAGAAACTGGTGGATTTTATTGCCAAGGTCATGGAGGATTCTGGTTTTAAGGTTTACAAGGACTTCAGGACCTCCCAGCATATAGTGGATATCTACGGAATTCTTCCAACCGCCCTCGGGGACATCGGGGTCGTTGTTGCCTGTAAGAATTATGATGAAAACTGGAAGGTTGGAATGGATGTTCTGAAGGAAATGGAAATGGCTGCAAAGACCCTCAAGGCATCCAAGGTCGTAATTGTAACGACATCTGATTTCTCATCCCAGGCAAGAAATTATGCTGTGAAGAGAAACATGAAGCTCATAGATAGGAAGGGCCTTATACGGATTGCAGAGGACTTCTCAAAGAAAATCCAGGTCCCTGAAGATGAGGATGAGGAGTACCCTGATGAGGAGGAGGTTGAGGTCTACACTCCCCCATCAAACATATTCCACACTGCACCCCAGAGGGGGGTTCTATCAAGAAGGGAGAGCCGCAAACCTCTGGCTCCAGTTATAAGGGGTCTGATGCAGAACACCATAATACTTATCCTGACAGTTGTTGCTGTGTCATTCATCATTGCGACCCTTCTGCAGCTTGCGGCTGGTCTCGGAACGAGCCTCACCGGTGTTTTGAAGCTGATGATCGCAGCAGCCCTATCCTATGGTATACCCTACCTCGTGGAGGAGGACGGTGCCGTTATAATGATAAAGGGTACGATAGTATTTTTCAGTTCACTCCTTCTCCTGGTCATCCTGATACTGATCTGATTCCCGTCACCAAAAAAACAGGTATCTGCAGTATATGTGCAATGGCAAAGCAACCTTGAATCAAAAAAATAAATTTTTGGGTTATCTTCTTGAGATAACCATTCCTGCTCCAAGTATGCCTATTCCAGCCACAAGTAAACCTGCTGCTGCGCCTGTCTCCTGCATTGGGACCATTCCTGCTCCAGCTGCTGGAACTTCCTGAGATTCCTTTATTATGATTGTTGCAGTATCATTATTGTTTGTGGTATTGAGGTCTGGCTGATCTCCTGAGATTGTTGCTGTGAACTGTGCGGACCCGGACGCCGTGGCCCTCTGGTGCACAACAAGTTTGTAGACCGCGCCCACAGGTAGGTTCCCGATGGTCCACCTGCTGGTCAATGGGTCGTAGGATGGATCATTGTAGATCCAGTTTGCCCCATTGTCCCATGAAACCTCATGTTCAAGGTACTCAAAGGGATACTGACTGCTCCTTGTTATATCGACCTTCACCCCGGTTGCATTTCCAGGGCCGAGGTTTGTGACTGCAACTCCCTCAAAGACCTCATCGCCAACGCTGGCAGTGGTTATAATGTTTTCATCAAGATCAAGGTATTCTGCGTCCACTGCAAGATCCGAATTTACCTGTAAGTTGTCATCAGTTTCCTGGGCAGCTGCAGCTCCCATGGCAAGGAAAATCATGGCAACCAAAAGAAATCTGTACATTTTTCACCCCCCCAAATTCTAACATCGGAAAAATAAATTCCAATGTACTGTTTGTTATTTATCTTTCATTGATAATATATATTGGTGGTGAATAATCAAAAGCACCGGTCCCTGGCAGTGCCTTAATAGTGCTGCCTCCAGGCCATATTCCTGTGAGCACTGAATGCATTAAATAAGTTTGAGAGTGGCGTGTGCCTCTGAAAAAATGAAAATCCAGTGGGCCGGACGAGATTCGAACTCGTGACCACCTCGGTGTGAGCGAGGTATCATACCCCTAGACCACCGGCCCCTCTGAAGCCCGAAGAATAATAAATGGGCCGGACGAGATTCGAACTCGTGACCACCTCGTTGTAAGCGAGGTATCATACCCCTAGACCACCGGCCCTCAGTGTGACTTTAAATTTTCACAATATATAAAGTTTTCCGGTTTGGGAGCATTGATATAAACCTCCGACCATAACATACCCCACTAAAGTTTTGCGGTTATGGAGAGCATTATATAGGCCTCCAACCATAACCTATCCTAGTAAATCACCTGAGGTTATTATCATGTCATGCGAAGCCAGTGGAAAGATATGGTTAAACGGTGAAATGGTTGAATGGGAAGAAGCCACCGTCCACGTACTCTCACATGTTGTGCATTATGGATCATCTGTCTTTGAGGGAATAAGGTGCTACAGGAACAGTAAGGGGTCAGCCATCTTCCGTTTGCGGGAGCATGTTAAACGCCTTTTTGATTCTGCAAAGATATACCGGATGGACATACCCTACACCCAGGAGCAGATATGTGATGCCATAGTTGAGACCGTCAGGGAGAACGGACTTGAGGAGTGCTATATAAGACCCGTGGTATTCAGGGGATACGGTGAGATGGGTGTTCACCCGGTGAACTGCCCAGTGGACGTCGCTGTGGCTGCCTGGGAATGGGGGGCCTATCTGGGTGCAGAGGCCCTTGAGGTTGGTGTCGATGCTGGTGTTTCAACCTGGCGGAGGATGGCACCAAACACAATGCCCAACATGGCAAAGGCCGGCGGTAACTACCTCAACTCACAGCTTGCCAAGATGGAGGCTGTGAGACACGGCTATGATGAGGCCATAATGCTGGACTACCATGGCTACATAAGTGAGGGTAGCGGGGAGAACATATTCCTCGTCAGTGAGGGTGAAATTTACACCCCCCCTGTTTCATCATCCCTTCTGAGGGGGATAACAAGGGACTCCGTAATAAAGATAGCCAGGACCGAGGGTGTTACCGTGCATGAGGAACCCATAACCAGGGAGATGCTCTACATCGCAGATGAGGCCTTCTTCACAGGTACAGCCGCAGAGATAACACCCATCAGATCAGTTGATGGTATAGAGATAGGTGCCGGGCGAAGGGGTCCCGTTACAAAGCTGCTGCAGGATGAGTTCTTCAGGATAATCAGGGCAGAGACAGAGGACAGCTTCGGATGGCTCACCTACATCTGATGATGAGGTTATAAGTGATAACTTATAAGTTAAAAGTGATGTTCATGGACGTTTTTCAGGCCATAGTCATTGGAACAGTGCAGGGTTTGACCGAATTCCTGCCAGTAAGCAGCTCAGGCCACCTGGTGCTGGTGCCGGAACTTATGGGTGTCAGCTCCAGCCTCGCATTCGACACCGTGCTGCATGTGGGCACACTGGTGGCTGTCATTGGATACTTCTGGAACGATATAGTTCACATGCTGGGGGCTTTCCTCTCAAGTCTGAGGGACATCCCGCAGGTAGATTCAGGAGGGGAATCATTGAGGACCCCTTCAAGAGGCTTGCCTGGATGGTGATCATCGGTACTGTGCCGGCCGGCCTTGCTGGTGTACTGTTCAAGGACTTCTTTGAGTCACTTTTCAGCAGTTTAACCGCCGTGGGATTCTTCCTGCTGGTCACAGGCTTTTTGCTGTGGGGATCAGAGAATATCAGCAGGCGTGTGAGGGAGAAGCTTCCAGTTGAAAAACTCGGTGTCAGGGAGTCACTCATAATAGGGTGTGCCCAGGCCCTTGCCATAGCACCCGGCATATCACGTTCAGGTGCAACAATCTCTGCGGGCCTGTTTCTCGGCTTTGAGAGGGAACTTGCAGCAAGGTACAGCTTCCTCCTCTCCATACCCGCGATACTGGGGGCCGCCCTCATCCAGATCAAGGACATTGGGGCCGGAATGAACCTCCTCGGTGCCAGCATGGTTGCAGGGTTTGCTGCAGCGGCTGTGTCAGGTTACATAGCCATAAAGTTCCTCCTTAAACTCATAAAGGAGAGGGACCTCTACATATTCGCCTACTACTGCTGGGCACTGGGTATCATGATCCTTGCAGCCGCCCTCATCTAATGGTGAAGCTGTATCCGCACCACCTTTTTTATTCAAAGCTCTTCGTTTTGTTAAAGCAGATGCATAAAGGTTAAAGGGTTTCAGATACCAGAGCTCCTGAATCGATTAAAAATCAGAGTTCCACAGAGAATACATGGGTATAGAAGTATCTCCATGATACCGGTCCATGGGTGAGGTTATAAACCCACCAGGTGCTCCAGAAGACCTCCAGAATTGCTGCAATGGCGAATAAAAGTATTATAAGTGGGATAAGGTATGCAAGGTTCTCCCTGAGGGCTGTGACGAGAGGTCCTCTGGACCTGTGCTGGATGGTCCCAAGGAGGGACCTCACAAATACAAGGGCTGCCTGAAGTGAAAGTAGGCACCCTGTGACCTCAAGGTGCAGGTGCAGTGTCCCCGCATAGATCAGGAGCCCCCTGACACCCCACCCCACCAGAAGGTTATGTAAGAGGGCCCCTGCAAGGACGAAAATCTTAAGAACAGGATAAAATGTTGCCAGGGAGAAGATGAAGACTGTAACCTGGGTTATGTTTGATATGAATATCCAGAAGGCAGTTGCTAACAGGTAATCGATGAACTGCTCCCTGAGACCAGGGAACGTGAAGAAGTGGACCACCATGTCCCCTGTGAGGAACCCATAGGCCAGTGGTCTTCCCGAGGCATCCAGTACAAAGCCAAGAAGGTAGAGTGCCATTGCAAAGGCAAGAATTCCAGGGTGTGGGATGATGCCATCCCAGCGGGACCCTGAAGTCATCTGGAACCTCCATTAAAGGATTTCAGGCCAGTATTGTATTGCAGAGTTCCTCGATACGCTCCCTCACCATTTCAACGGGTATGCCATGGAGAAGTGCCAGTAGCATGGCGCCGCCGGCCCCAACACCCTCCTTCACAGAACCGTTGAGGTACTCATGGAGCCCCCTGTGCGAGGCAGACCCGAAGTCAGGGTCAACCACATAGATGTCAATATCACCTATCTGCTCTGCTATCCTGTTTATATCGGAGGTGCTGTCCTCGGCAACGAATATGGTCGTTGCAATTGCTGTATCTGAAAAGTCGAAGTCCGGGTCAATGGCCCTCATAAGGGCGCAGACCGCTGTCATCTGGGTACCACCTGCAAGGGTCACCGGTACAGTGCTGCCCATGCATATCCCTGCAACCGCAGGTATCATGGGGTCCCCCACTGCCTCCACTGCCCTGAAGGGTTCCCTGGAGCAGTCCCCCTTCTCGATCCCTGCATTACTGAGTCCTGCCATCACAACCTCCCTCTTGAGGTCATGTGGGTTGTGGGGCATGCTGGCGCTGACCCTGAAATCAGCATCATATCCCAGGGCCGTTAAAACGCCCAGGGCAGTTGTTGTACCTGCCGGTGTGCTCTCACCCACCACCAGATGCTCTGTGAGGGAGGAGAGGGTCCTTCCAACCATCAAACCCCTCTCATATATCCTTTGAGGTTCGGTGACCGCCCTCCCTGTCCTTATATCACCTCCGGGTTCGGAGTTAATGTTTATATAGGGAACATCGGGTTTAACCGAGGCGCCTGCATCGGCGACCATGAAGGGGACCTCTGCAAGTTCCAGGGCCGCCTTGGTTATCACAGCCGGTGTGGGGGCTGCCTCCCCCTCCACGATGGTCTGGGGTATCTCAGGAAGACACCTGGGGGCATCATGAACTATGAGTTCAACATCAGCTGCTGGAGTGTACTCTGTGAGTTCGGGGCTTGCTCCTGCCCCTGTTATTCCCGGGATTCTTGATGTCTCGGTTGTTGCAACGGCGCAGATGAACAGGGAATCCCTGTCAGTAACACCTTCAAGGTAATTGCCGGAACCATAGATCTTCAGTCCATCAAACATTTCCATTCACCTTTCCAACGATACAATAGTTATAACCGGAGATACATAAATTAGTTACACTCCAGAAGGAGCAGGGTCACAGGTGGTTAATTAAATGTTGTGTCTTGGTATAGAGGGAACTGCAGAGAAGACAGGTGTTGGTATCGTCGATGAGGCTGGAAACGTCCTATCACTGCGGGGAAAGCCACTTATACCTGAAAAGGGAGGTATACATCCCAGGGAGGCTGCTGAACACCATGCAAAATGGATACCCCGTCTCATTGCTGAGGCATGCCGTGATGCAGGTGTTGAACTCGGGGAAATAGGACTGATATCGTTTTCGAGGGGTCCGGGCCTTGGACCAGCCCTCAGGACCGTTGCAACAGCAGCTAGAACACTCGCACTTTCACTTGATGTTCCGATAGTTGGTGTTAACCACTGCATAGGTCACATAGAGATAGGCCGGCTCACCACAGGGGCCAGTGACCCTGTTTCACTCTATGTGAGCGGCGGGAACACCCAGGTCATAGCCTTCAACGAGGGAAGGTACCGTGTCTTCGGTGAAACCCTCGACATAGCCGTCGGTAACATGCTCGACCAGTTTGCAAGGGAATCTGGTCTGGGACACCCGGGCGGTCCGGTCATTGAGCAGCTTGCATTGAAGGCCTCAGAGTACATTGAACTTCCCTACAGCGTTAAGGGGATGGATATATCCTTCTCAGGGCTTCTAACGGCTGCTTTAAGAAAAATGGAGGCTGGTGCAAGCCTTGAGGATCTGGCTTACAGCATCCAGGAGACAGCGTTTTCCATGCTGGTGGAGGTTACAGAGCGGGCCCTGGCATACACAGAAAAGAATCAGGTCCTCCTCTGTGGTGGAGTGGCTGTTAACAGGCGTCTGAGGGATATGCTGAGGGAGATGTGCCAGGAGCACCACGTGGAATTCCACATGCCTCCCCCTGAGTACTGTGGTGATAACGGTGCGATGATTGCCTGGCTCGGTCAGCTCGTCTACAAGTACAGGGGGCCGGATGCCCTGGAGGACACCACGGTGGTGCAGCGTTACCGGACCGATGAGGTGGATGTCCCCTGGATGAGGGAATCAGAGGCAGGAATAGAGCTCCCCCCTGACATCCTGGCCAAGGGTGCCGAGGCAAATATCTACAGGGGCCAGTGGATTGGGAGGCCCTGCATAATAAAGGAGAGGATATCCAAGGGTTACAGAATACCTGAAATTGATCAGAAGCTCAGGTCATCCAGGACCCGGAGGGAGGCCAGGCTCATCAACCAGGCCAAGGGCGCCGGTGTGCACACACCAGTACTGTTCGATGTCGACCCTGATGGAGGGGTTATGGTCATGGAGGAGGTTCGCGGCACCCCATTCAGGGACGCTGTTGAGGATACAGAGCTCTGTTCAAGGATCGGTGAGGCCATAGGGAGGCTCCATCACGCGGGTATAATACACGGGGATCTCACAGGATCCAACATAATCATCAGGGGGGGTGATGTGGTCTTCATAGACTTTGGACTTGGGAGGTTCTCAGATGAAATCGAGGATATGGGTGTGGATCTCCTTGTCCTCAAAAAGTCCCTTGAAAGCACCCACTACGCCCTGGCCGGCGAGTGTTTCAGCAGGGTCCTTGAGGGGTACGGTAAGATAATAGATGCTGACATCCAGTCAAAGATAAGGGAGATAGAGTCCCGGGGAAGATACACTGACTGAGCTCAGAATTAATATCCACACGATACTAAACCCCCTGAATATACTGACTGAGGAGGTTCATCATGAAGGTAACATTTATAACCGGTAATAAACACAAGTTATCTGAGGCAGAGAAGATATTCCATGGTACTGGAATAGAACTGATGCATGCTGATCTGGGCTACCCGGAACTTCAGGGAACACTTGAGGAGGTGGCCCGTTACGGTGCAGAACATGCTGCCAGGATCATGGATGGTCCTGTGATCGTTGAGGACGCAGGACTGTTTATAAGGGCTCTTAAATGGTTTCCAGGACCCTATTCTGCCTATGTACAGGATACCATAGGAAACCGTGGCATATTAAAGCTCATGGAAAATGTTGAAGATCGCTACGCCGAGTTCAGGTCGGCTGTTGGGTTCTGCACCCCCAACTCCGAACCCGAGGTTTTTTTAGGCGTGGTGAAGGGACGTATAGGTACTGAGGAGCGCGGAACAATGGGTTTCGCCTTCGACCCGTTATTCTATCCTGAAGGGATGGATAAAAGCTTCGGAGAACTCAGTACCTCAGAGAAGAACAGGTTTTCGCATCGAAGCAGGGCCCTTAAAAAATTTGCAGAATGGTACATTGAAAATTATGAGGTGATTTGATGTCTCTAAAACCTGATTGGGTTGAATACTCAAATGAAGAAATAGAGGATCTTATAGTCAAACTATACAGGGAGGGTAACTCCACCAGCAAAATAGGTATAATACTGAGGGACCAGCACGGCATACCCAGCGTAAAGGCCGTTACAGGGCTTAAAATAACACAGATACTTGAGAAGCATGAAATGAAACCTGAATACCCTGAGGACCTCATGAATCTCATAAGGAAGGCTGTTAACATAAGGGATCATCTTAAGGAACACCCAAAGGACCTCCACACAAGGAGGGGCCTTCAGATCGTTGAATCAAAGATAAGGCGCCTTGTCAGGTACTATGTGAGAGAAGGTGTCCTTCCTGAAGGATGGAGATATGACCCACAGAAAGCAGCCCTCCTCGTCAAGTAAACTCCCCGACTCAATTCTCAAGAGGGGTGCAGAGGCCTCAAAGGTCCTTGAGGAGCACCTTGAAAGGGGAAACATAATAAGGATCATCTCGCACAACGACGCAGATGGTCTATCAGCCGCAGGAGTTGTTGCAAGGGCCATTTCATCCATGAATGGTCAGTTCCACATCTCCATCCTCTCGAGGCTGAAGAAGGAGTTCATTAAGAAATTGTCGGGAGAGAAATACTCCCTATTCTTTTTCTGTGATATGGGAAGCGCCTACCTTGAGGAGATATCCCGCCTGAAGGGTGATGTCATCGTCGCTGATCATCATCAGCCCTCTGAATCCGAGGCAGGACCCCATGTTGTTCACATAAACCCTCATCTGCATGGTCTTGATGGTAGCAGGGACCTCAGTGCATCTGGAACGGCCTACCTGGCCACGAGACTCCTTAACAGAAAGACCGCCCCCCTTGCCCTTGTGGGTGCCCTGGGGGACATGCAGTACACTGACGGATTCACCGGTGCAAACAGGTTCATCATGGAGGAGGCTGTTGAAGAGGGTGTCCTTCAGGTCCACAGTGACCTCAAGCTGGCATCAAGGTACACCGAGCCCCTTTACCGTTCCATTGCATACACCTTCAACCCGGCCCTGCCTGGCCTCACCGGGGATATGGAGGCTTCTATGGGCTTCCTTGAGAATATAGGCGTATCCTATGGCGTTAAATATCCTGACCTGTCCCCTGAGGAGAGGGATGTTCTGAGGGATGAACTTACAAGGATAAACCCTGAGATATTCGGAGAGGTATTCACGAGCAGGGAATTCCGGAATATAGGTGACCTCTCTGACATTGCAGGGGTGCTTGATGCCTGTGGAAAGAACCGTAAATATGGCATAGGAATCGGACTGTGCCTTGGTGAAAGGGAAGGTGCCCTTGATGTGGCCCTCGAGCTCCAGAAGAACTACCGTGAGGAGCTTGTGAAGGGCCTTGCATGGATAAGGAGGGAGGGCTCCACCACCCTGGAGAACCTGCAGTACATCTACAGTGAGGATAAGGCCTTCAAGGGGATCATGGGGACCATAGCAAGCATATCACTCTCCCTCAAAATTCTTGACCCTGACATCCCCCTCCTCGGACTTTCACGGATGGATCAGCACGTTAAGGTATCTGCAAGGACAACCAGGCCAGCTGTTGAAAGGGGTGTTAACCTCGGGGTTGCCCTCAGGGATGCCGCCGCAAGTTTTGGTGGTACCGGGGGAGGACATGATATAGCGGCCGGGGCGATGGTGCCCTACAGGGATATGGAGAGTTTTCTGCAGCTTGTTGATGAGATACTGGGGACCCAGACCGGTCCCTGAAGAGACACCATGTGTGGGGTTGGAAAAGTGTACCTTGATAGGACAGAAGAGAGGATGTATGATGGTGAATTCGGTGAGACAGTCCAGCAGAGTATGGAGATACTTGTTGCCCTGGGTGATATCTATGGTGCTGAGAGGATGGTTGACATATCCTCTGCCCAGGTTTCAGGGGTATCCTACAAGACAATAGGGGACGCCGGTCTTGAATACCTGGAGGACCTCCGTGCCAGGGGTGCCGGAGTGAAGGTTGCAAGTACCCTTAACCCTGCGGGGATGGACCTCCAGAGATGGAGGGAAATGGGATTCTCAGAGGAATTCGCCAGGAGACAGATAAGGATAGTGGAGGCATACTCTGCCATGGATGTCATGAACACCTGCACCTGCACCCCCTACCTCATAGGGAACGTCCCCCTGAGGGGCTCCCATGTTGCCTGGTCAGAGTCCTCTGCAGTTTCCTATGCCAACTCTGTTCTGGGAGCCAGGACCAACCGTGAGGGTGGTCCAGGGGCCCTTGCAGCCGCCATATGCGGTAAGACCCCGGAGTATGGTTACCATCTCCAGGAGAACCGGAGGGCCACCCTGAGGGTTGATGTTGAATGTGAACTCTCGGGCTCGGATTACGGGGCCCTGGGTTACATTACAGGAAAAATTGCCGGTGAGGGTGTCCCATATTTCACTTTCACTGGCCATCCATCGGCTGATGACCTCAAAGCCCTTGGGGCTGCCATGGCGTCGTCCGGTGCGGTTGCACTCTACCATGTTGATGGGGTGACACCCGAGTACATGGAAGCCTCTCCTGATGAAGCAGGGGATAGCATTACGGTTGATGCCGGGGATATACTGGAGGCAAGGGAGGAGCTGTCCACCACTGATGATGATCCTGACCTCATATGCCTGGGGTGCCCGCACTGTTCCCTGGATGAGATCCGGAGGATAGCCTCATTTTTAAGGAAAAATAAGCCTGCCTGTGACCTCTGGGTGTGCACCTCTGCTGCCATAGGAAGTGCTGCCAGCAGGATGGGCTACACAGACGTTATAGAGGCAGCAGGTGGGATGGTTGTATCTGACACCTGCATGGTGGTTGCACCTGTGGAGGATCTTGGCTATGAGGTCCTTGGTGTTGACTCTGCCAAGGCCGCCAACTATGTCCCTGGTATGTGTGGCCTTGATGCCGTCTATGATGACTGGATGAACCTCATCAGACCTTAAAAGTTATAACTTATAAGTTATAACTTTTCCTCTGGAGGGCGCTTCCAAGCTGAAGCCCTATTGATGAAATGTTCTCAAGGCTTATCCTGTTGTAGGGTTTAACACTGTAACTTGCCAGGTTTAATATTCCTGTTATCTCCCCTGAAAACTTAATCGGAATCATTAGAATTGTTCTTATATTGTTTCTCCTTATGGACTCATGTATCATGCGGTATTCAGGCGACTCAGAGGTTATGTATATAACCCCCTCCTTCTCAATGGACCTCTCAAAGAGGTCTGTGAAGACCCCGGCCATGCACATTCTGCTGAGGGTTTCTGGCAGTTCCTCTGAACCCTGAGCTGGAGTTCCTTTTTCTCCTCCATGAGGTATATGCATCCCATTTCAAATTCCAGGGTTTCTATGACGGCCTCGATTGATTTTTCAAGCATTTTTTCCTCTTCCTCATCACTGTTTATGATTTCGGAAACCCTGTTCATGGCCAGAAGTGTTCTTATGAACTCATCCTTCTCCTGTCTCAGTTTCTCCATTTCTAGATACTCTGAGACCTCGTCGGCCACCATCTCTATGATTTCAAGGCTCTGTGAGGCTATGGAGTCCTCGGGGCTTCTGATTATAAGGGCTCCCCTCGCCCTTTCCTCTGTGATGAGGGGTACTGAAAGCATGAGACCCGAGTCATGCCTCCATGATACCGTCTCGAGGGTTTCAATGCTCCTGTAGATGAAGTATTCAAATTCAGTGAGATCCTCTGACTCAGGGTATTCGTAGGCCCTGCTGAACCCTGAGGCATCGCTTAGGACCACCGAAAGCTGTTTAAGGTCCATTATGGTGGATAATTCATCCCTTATTGAGTTCATAAGCTCTTCAAGGCTGCCAGAGGATGATCTCAACCTTGTGATTGTGAGGAGGACCTCAAGTTCATTCTTGGAAAATGAGGAACTTGCAAGGTCCCTTCCTATTATGACCCAGAAGTTGTTTACAGGTGTGACTGAAAGGCTGTAGTTCCTCCTTATCCCATCCCTTCCCCTCAGATCGACCTGTATCGTGCCCCGGGATTTCATTCTGTTCTCAATGAGGACCATGCTCTCCCGGTCCATGATGTCCCCAAGGCACTGTGCACCGGGGAACATTCTTCTGAAAAGGCCGTTGGATACTACTATGTCCATGAGGGTGTTTATGGTGAAGACGAGTTTATCAGGGTCATCTATTTTTCTTTCAAGTTCCAGGAGTTCCAGGAGGTTTCTGTGAATTTTTGATGCGTTTTTTATAAGCTCAGAATCTCTGGATGTGTCTCCAGTGTATTCCACAGTTCCCTCAAGGTCTCCCGCAGGCATCCATAGTTTGCTTCTGCCAACCGTCCTGTATGTTACAAGACCCCTGGCCTCCAGTATGTGAAGGTACTTGAGAACCGTTGCCCTGCTCCTGTTTATTCCACGGGTTATCTTGTCGAGCATGCACTCCTCTGGAGGATTTGATTCCAGGTAGGACATTATCATCTTCTCGGTTTCAGAGAGTTTCTCCACTGACCTCACCCCATGATAGCTATGGTATAACCATGAATTATAACTTTAGAGAAAAATTTAAATATTGGGTTTTTATACTTTATCGTATAGTTATACTATCATGTATAGGTGGTTGTATGGATTACAGGAAGATTTCAGAAGAACTTAAGGAACTCCTGGAAAATGGAGGGCAGCCCGTGGCTGTCAGGTTAGTCAAGAATGAGGAAATATCTGGTGAAAAGCTTGAAAAGAAGAGGCACTGCGAGTTCATACAGGATGCACGCTTAAGGGGTGCCTGTGGCTATGCAACTGCAGACGAACACCTCTGCAGGGGTGGCGCAGCGGTCCTTGGACTCTGCAGGGTACCACCCCAGGTTGCGGATGGAAGCCTGTACCATAAACTCGGAAACTACAGCACACTGGAAGCTGCTGCTGAAACCGTAGAGGCCGTTCCCGCGGTGAAAGGGGAATACCATGCCTCAGTCTATGCACCGCTCGAAGAGGCTGATTTCGAACCAGACGCCGTTGTATTCATACTTAAACCGGCCCAGGCGCTTAGACTCAGCCAGGCATACCTCCATGACAGGGGTGGCAGAATAAGCGGGGACTACTCAGGGATACAGTCACTCTGTGCAGACGCCGTTGCAGCTGTAAGGGAGAGGGGCATCCCAAACATGACAATGGGGTGTAACGGTTCAAGGAAATACGCCGGGATCAGGCCCGAGGAACTTGCAGTCGGAGTACCAGCATCTGACCTTGAGGGAATTGTGGAGGCCCTCAGAAAATTCAGGGAAAAATGGGGATAAAAATGAAATTAAACCTCAGGGGAGTAAACAGATACGCTGCAGCTATAATAACAGACAATATACTTAAAAATGGTGTTCAGAACCTCCAGCTGATCCTGAAGGAGGACTCTGAAGAGGTCAGGAGAGTTGCAGAGAAGCACCATATGGAATATTCTCCCAGAGAAACAGAAAAGGGGCTGGTGGTTAACATTTCACCTCAGGGTATTGAAGAGATAGATGTTACCGGAGAAACCTGTCCCGGCCCGGTTATAATCGTAGGGGATAGGCTCTCCTCAATGGAGCCAGGGATGAGGATAAAGATAAAATCAGAAAGCAGTGACGTGATCGATGACCTTGCACTCTCAGCTCCTGAAATGAAGGCAGAGGTCATTGAAAAATCGGCCAGCCACCTCATCCTTGAAAAAACAGATGTTAGCAGGGAAAGGGAATTTACAGGAAAGGATAAGGTACTCGTTGTCCAGAGCAACGGGACAGGGAATGCAGAGAGGGCCTACGCCACCTTCATATTCTCAAAGGCTGCCCTCAGCATGGGAAAGGATGTCACAATATTCCTCCTCATGGATGGCGTGAGCATTGCAAGGAAGGGTGGTGCAGCCGCCGTAAAACACCCGGCCTTCCCGCGGCTGGATGAACTCATGGCCGAGGTCATTGAGATGGGTGTTAAGATCTACGTCTGTGAAATGAGCGCCCAGTTCAGGGGGCTCAGAGAAGATAACATGGTCGAGGGCTGCAAGATAGCAGGTGCAGCCACGTTCATAACACTGCTTAGTGACCCGAGCTACGCAGTGGTGAACTTCTAGAGGTGATGAAATGTATCAGGTCATTATATTCGCACTCCTCTTTGCAGGAATCTCATCAGGTTTCATAACCTTCCGTATAATGGGGATGAGGATGGCGCCACACTTCGGAGTCCTTATCCTTGCCCTCATTGCAACGGCAGCAAATATCATGTCTGGCAATGTAACCCTGAATTACGTTGCAGTGGCTCTGCAGGTACTCACAGGGATTTCAGCCTACACACAGTTCCTCCCGGTTCTGAGGGACAGCTTCCAGACAGCTCCACTCTACGCCTGCCATCTGAGCACAGTCACCGTTGCTGCGGTGCTCGCAGCTGCCTCAGTCCCACTTTAACCTCCCTTAAATCTTTTAGACCGGTTGAACACGCATCATCCCCAATAAACCCCCATTTATTCCTTCTTTTAATCTCTTAAACCTCAAACTAGGAAGGCCAAAGCCTCAGGTAACCTGATTTTCAGCACTGAAAGGAACCTGAACCTTAAATAAATTGATGACCAGATAAAAGACCATGGCAAGGTACATAGAGCACCCCCTCATAAAGCCAGAGAAAATAGAGGCAAGGACCTATCAGCAGCTGCTGGCAGCAGATGTCATCAGAAAGGGCAACTCAATGATAGTCGCCCCCACAGCCCTCGGAAAGACGGTTGTGGCTGTCCTTGTGGCTGCAGAGAGACTCAGGAAATACAGGGGCTCAAAGGTACTCATCCTATCACCCAGCAAACCCCTGGCCATACAGCATGAGGAGAGCTTCAGGGAGTTCATGCTTGCAACCTGCACATCCCTTACAGGTAGCATAAAACCTGAAGAGAGAAAAGAACGGTGGATTAAATCCCAGATAATATCCGCCACGCCCCAGACAGTTGAATCAGACATCCTGGCTGGAAGATACGACCTCAGGGACGTCTCACTCATCGTATTCGATGAATGCCACCGCGCAGTTGGATCATACTCATACGTCTTCCTTGCATCTAATTATATACAGAACGCCAGGCACCCCCTCATACTGGGACTCACAGCGTCTCCGGGTGCAGATGAGGATAAGATAAAAACTGTCTGTGAGAACCTCTTCATGAATGAGGTTGTGGTGAAAACAGAGGGGGACCCTGATGTGCGCCCCTACCTCAAGCCCATAAAAATAGAATGGGTAAAGGTCAGGATGACACCGGAGCTTGAGGATATAAGGGAACTCCTTAGGAAGGTCCTTAAAAATCGCTTGAAGATGCTTAAAAACCTCGGTGTTATAGACACCATCAGTGTGGGTAAGAAGGACCTTCTGAAGGCAAGGGGCCGTGTCCAGAACAGGATAGCGCGATCAACGAGCCCTCCAAGGGCATGCTACAGGGCCATATCACTCCTTGCATCCTGTATAAACGTGGAACACGCCCTTGAACTTCTTGAAACACAGGGCATAAGACCACTCCACCAGTACCTTCTCCGGCTAAAGGAGAAGAAAACAAAGGCTGCTAAGGGTCTCCTGGCAGATCCAGACTTTACAAGGGCCATGCACCTCACAAGAAGGGCCATGATGTCAGGGGTGGAACACCCTAAACTTGACAGGCTAATGGAGATACTGAAAAGGGAACTTAAAGGAGATGAAGCAAGGATAATAGTGTTCACACAGTTCCGCGACACCCTTGAGGAGATATACCAGAGATGCAAACGTGAAGGTATCAACGCAGTTAAATTTTATGGACAGAACAGCAGGAGCGGAGAGAAGGGCCTCACCCAGAAACAGCAGAGGGATATAATAAAATCATTTCGCATGGGGAACCATGACGTGCTCCTATCAACCAGTGTCGCTGAGGAAGGTATAGATATCCCCTCGGTGGACCTTGTGGTGATGTATGAACCTGTTCCCTCTGAGATAAGGATGATACAGAGACGTGGAAGGACCGGGAGGAAGAGGAAGGGCCGCATGGTTGTCCTCATAACAGAGAAGACCCGCGACGAGGCATACTACTACTCAAGTATCAGGAAGGAGAGATCCATGAAGGAGAACCTCAGGGGCGGGTCAGTTAACGTGGAGGTTAACCCCATAATGGAACCCTCAGGGGAGGGACCCTTCATCTATGCTGATTCCCGGGAGGTCAACTCAAGGGTCCTCAGGGAACTCAAAAAGATAGGAGTGGATTTTGAACTCAAACCCCTTGCAGTTGGTGACTATCAGATAAGCGAGGATACTATAATTGAGAGGAAGACAACACAGGACTTTATTGGTTCAATTATAGATAAAAGACTGTATAAACAGGCAAGGGAGATGGTCAAAAACTTCAAAAGGCCTGTTATGATCATAGAGGGGGATGACCTCTATTCAGGATTCATAAACCCGGACGCCGTGAGGGGTGCCCTTGCAGCTGTTGCTGTGGACTTTGGAATACCTGTAATCCCCACGAGGTCAGCCGAGGATACCGCTGCAATGATAAGGAGGATAGCCATAAGGGAGCAGAGGGAAGGCAGGCCTGATATGCGTGTTCGCACGGATAAGAAGCCACTGACCCTCAGGGAGAAGCAGCTCTTCATCGTGGAATCCCTGCCAAATATCGGTTCAAAGTACGCTGAAAGGCTCCTGGAAGCCTTCGGATCAGTTGAAGGTGTTATGAACGCCTCAGAGAAGGAACTCCGTAGCGTGGAGGGTATAGGTGCAAAGAGGGCTTCGGAAATCAGGAGGGTCATTGAGGCAGAATTTAAGGGACCCGATGAAGCCACATATCAATTCAAGGAGTAAGGTGATTGGACTTGCGCATACTTATGGATGAGAGAGGTAAAAAATATCTCCTGGAAGAAGGAGAGGACTTTCAGAGTGACATGGGGATCATCAAAGCAGAAACCCTGGAGGATTCCAGGCCCGGGGATGTCCTCAAAACCCACCTTGGCAGGGAGATTTACGTCCTTAAACCCGGACTCTCAGATTACCTTGAACTCATGGAGAGGCGGTGTTCAATACTCCTTCCCAAGGACATAGGAATGATATGTGCATATACAGGGATAGTTGAAGGTTCAAGGGTTGTTGATGCGGGTACCGGTGCGGGTACAGTTGCAATGTACCTTGCCAATCTGGTGGGAGAATCAGGGCACGTCACAACCTATGAAATACGTGAGGACTTTGCTGAGATAGCAGAGAAGAACATTGCAGCCTTTGGATTCAAAAACGTGGAGGTCAAGAACAGGGATATAAAGGAGGGTATAGAGGAGGAGGACCTCGACCTGGTTTTCCTTGATCTGCCCAGGCCCTGGGAGCTGATGGAGGATGTCCATGATTCCCTACTCAGGGGTGGCTGGGCAGTCTTCTACAACCCCTACATTGAACAGGTGAAGCTGATACACAGGATAGGGTTGAAGGTTGGATTTGCAGATATAAGGACCTTTGAAACCATTGAACGTGAAATAGAGGTCAGAAAGCAGGGTACAAGGCCCAGAACAAGGATGGTCGGCCATACAGGGTATCTAACCTTCATGAGAAAGATTTAAGGAAGTTATAGGGTTATATATGAAAATCTGGAAGGGGTACTGATGTTTGAAAACGTTATCTCAATAAAGGATTTTAAGAGGGAGGATATCGAGTTCATCCTCAGGGAAGCCGAGAAGATGGAGCCATTTGCATCGGGAGAAAAATCCTCCAGCGCCCTCAGAGGAAAGATACTTGGCATGATGTTCTATGAGCCATCCACAAGGACACGTCTATCCTTTGAAACTGCCATGAAGCGTCTGGGAGGGGACGTTGTTGGATTTGCAGATACGGGGGCGACATCTGCCGTTAAGGGTGAGAGCCTGGCTGACACCGCCATGATGCTTTCAGCCTACTCTGACGCCATAGTTATAAGGCACAACCTGGAGGGTGCAGCACGTTACATATCAGATGTTGTGGATGTTCCAGTGATAAATGCAGGGGATGGTGCCGGGCAGCACCCAACACAGACCCTCCTGGACCTCTACACCATGAAGAGGTTCTTCGGGAGGATAGGTTCCCTTAGGGTTGCACTGGTTGGTGACCTCAAGTACGGGAGGACTGTCCACTCACTGGCCTATGCCCTGGCTGTTTTCGGTGCCAGTATGAGCTTCGTATCACCACCCGTCCTCAGAATGCCTGATAACATCATACATGATCTGAGGAGGGCTGGTGTTGAAGTTAAAGAGACAGAAAGGCTTGATGATGTCATAGATGAGGTGGATGTCCTCTACGTTACAAGGATACAGAAGGAACGTTTCCCTGACCCTGAGGAGTATTCAAGGATAAGGGGAGCCTACCACATAGATGGATCCACTGTGGCTGATAGGGACCTGATTGTGATGCATCCACTCCCAAGGATAGATGAGATATCCCCAGAGGTGGATTCCCTCCCACAGGCCATGTACTTCAGACAGGCGTTCTATGGTGTGCCGGTCCGGATGGCCCTCCTGAGGCTGCTGATAAGTGAGAGGAGAGGATCTGAAAACCAGAAGATAGTTTGAGCGGGATGGCTCTAGAAAAAAGCTTTAAACACCCCAGAGTGAGTCCTCCAGGAGGGAGGTTTCGCACTGCAGGTCTATGATATTTGTACGTCCCTTTCCCCTTCCCCGTGAAACAGTATTTGTGGATATGAGGCCGAGCATTTCAAGCTCGTTTATGAAGTCAAATATCCTCCTGTAGGAAACAGAGTCCCCCTTTGCTATTTCCTTGTAGACCTCATAAAGCCTTCCGGAGGTTATTTCCTCCTTCCTCTTTGTGAGGTAGAGTATGGCCTCAAGCACCCTCTGCTGCTGGCTCGGTAGTGTCAGTATTATGTCTGTGATCTTGTTGTGTTCTATGTAGTCCTTGGCCTCCCTCACAAAGTCCCCCAGGACTTTATCTGAGTCCCTTTCATCGGCAATTTCACCTGCTGTCCTGAGGAGGTCCAGGGCGTACCTTGCATCACCCTCCTCCTTGGCTGCCAGAGCTGCGCATAGGGGTATGACATCATCATCAAGGGCACCCTCCTTGAAGGACATCTTTGACCTCTCCTCAAGGATATCAACAAGCTGCTGGGCCCCATAGGGTGGGAAAACTATCTCCCTGTCCCTGAGGCTGCTCCTGACCCGGGGTTTTATGAATTTCTTGAATTCCACGTAGTTACTTATGGATAAAATGGAGACATTATCTGTCCTTGTGAGGGTGTACAGGAGTCCATCTCCATCATTTCTGAGGAGTATGTCTATTTCATCAAGTACGACCATGAGTATCATGTCCTGGCCAAAGGCGTTTTTCTTGAACATGTTCCTGAAGGTGTTCACGATTTCAGCCTTTGTCCAGCCACGGTAGGGGACATCACGACCGAGCTGCTGGCATAATCTTGCTATGACCTGGTACTCTGTTGTGTAATCTGTGCAGCGGATGTATTCAGTCCTTATATTCACGTCACAGTCCTTTGATGCCTCCTTCAGCTGTTTCATGGCAAATTTTGCAACGGCAGTTTTCCCTGTACCTGTTTTACCATAGATTGTAATGTCTGGAGGTGTCACTCCATTGAGGGCCTCGACCCAGTACTTGGCTATTGATCGTATCTGCTCCTCCCTGTGAGGTAATCTGTCAGGAAGGAACCTGTGATCAAGATATTTCTTATCCTTAAAAACAGATTCTTTGTCCCCTATCTCATCAAAAATGTTCATAGTACCACTTCAACTAAATTTTTAGAGAAAACTGCTGCATCAAATTTCAGTAAAGGCCCTAAAATCTGGATACAGTGAAATTCAATATCAGGATGACCTTTTCAGCTGGCAGCGCCCCGTACTACCATTCCCTGATTTGAGGGTGTGGTAGATTTCAAGTGTAAATTCTCTTATTCCAACTATTAGATAAAAGTTTTTATTAAAATCAGGTTGATCGATAATAATATATGTGGGACATCTATTTCAAGTGTAACCATCTGGATCCTCGATGGGAATTCATGAGGGATGAATTTCAAGTGTAAAAAATCCTGCTGTTCCTTATCCAGTTCTCTGATTCATGGCTAGATGTGGGAGACATCCATTTCAAGTGTAATCTGACCATGGTTCTGATGACCTGTAAGGGAGACATTCATTTCAAGTGTAAGTTAGTATTAATTGATCTCGATTTTTTGAGACATTCATTTCAAGTGTATTTAAGGTTTTTATTTTTCGCTCTGTAAACCAGGCCGAACCAGGAAAGAACCTTTTACAGTTGAACCTGATGTCACTATTTTAGACAAATTTTTAATAATAAAGTTACAGTTGAAATTGACCTCTCTCTGTTAAGCCTGAATAAAGTTTCGCTGGTTACAGTTGAAATTGACCTCTCTCACTCGGGCAACTAAACGAGAGAAAAAACTTTACACTTGAAACCATTGACCCACACCCAGAGAAACAGGAAACCCAAATGATTTTACAGTTGAAAGCCATCCCCCACATAAGAAAAATGGTTACAGGGAGTCCTTACAGTTGAACCGGACCTCCCCTAGACATACATGCTATCATGTTCTGGTCTTTCTTCACCGAAACGTTCCTGTATCATCCACATGACCTGCAGTTTTGCCCTGAAGACATTTTTTATACTTGAAATCAATCTGTCCTTTGAAAGGCCGTCGAAGAATATTTCATCTGTCACGAGGTAACTGTTAAGGACGTTTTCTGGATGGTCGAGCTGGAAATCAACCCCGAACCGGTTAAGCGTGAACCTGACCTTCCATATGAACTCAGTCCTCTTCTCCATGCTGAGCGCCCGGATCCCTGCCTGGTGCTCTGGACTGACACTGGTTGCGCAGGCTATGAGAATCATGTCATCCTTTCCGGCGGGCTGGATTATATCGATAACGTGATCCTCAGGGTAGTTCACAACATAGTGAAATCTGGCGTTTTCGTCAGGAACCTCCATGCGGAGGAACCCCTCTTCATCAAGCCATTTCTTGATCATTTCTTGGGACATGTTATCACGGCTATAACTATCTCCCTTCATGAATATATAGATAAAAATTATTACATGTCTCAGATATATAACAGAGCACAGTTAAAAGAGGAGTACATGAGTGAAGTTTCAGTCCTCCTGCTTGCTGTAATCCTTGACCTACTCATTGGGGAACCACCACACCGGCTTCATCCGGTGGTCTGGATGGGGTCAGCAGTGGAATGGATGCGGAACATCCTTGGAAACAGCCGTATATCCGGCATAATACTCACCATTGCAGTTGCAGCGCCCTTCACACTCCCCCTGTTCCTTATCAACCATCTTCAAGACCCCCTGAATCTCATTATATCCTCCATCTTACTTTCAGCGGTGATATCCATAAGGATGCTTGTAACCTCTGCCCTGGAGGTTGGAGGATCCCTCAAGGAGGACATTGAAGATGCCAGGAGGAAACTTTCAATGCTCGTCAGCAGGGACACCACTTCCCTCTCAGATGAACAGATAACCTCAGCGGCGATTGAGACACTCACAGAAAACATCACGGATTCGGTGACAGCCCCCATCTTCTATTTCATCCTCCTGGGCCTTCCAGGCGCCTTCCTCTACCGGGTGGTCAATACACTTGATGCTATGGTGGGCTACCTTGACAGCGAGAACAGAGACATAGGATGGTTCCCTGCAAGGCTGGATGATATACTCAACTACATCCCATCAAGAATCACCGGTGTCCTGATGGTCCCTGCAGCCCTCCTACTCGGCATGAACTGGAGGGGATCCTTCAGGATTCTTTTGAGGGACGCCCGGCGTACTCCAAGCCCCAACTCAGGTTTCACCATGGCTGCAGCGGCAGGGGCCCTTTCTGTTCAGCTGGAAAAGCCGGGCGTGTACGTCCTCGGGGATCCATGTGATGGACTGGACAATGAAAAACTTCTTGATGCCGTGAAGCTGAGTTCCCTGACCCTGATACTGTTCACGTTAGCTGCAGCAGGGGTAATGCTGGTGATACCATGATAGTTACAATACTCACACTAACAGAGAGGGCCAGAAGACTCGCAGGGGAGATGAGGGAGAAACTCCTCCGGGACCCGACTATTCTTTCGGTTGAAGTCATGCACCGGAACATGGATCTGGGGAATGTTTTCGCTGAAAGCGACATTATAGTGGGTATAATGGCTGCAGGTATAATGGTGAGGAAGATAGCACCACTGATCAATAACAAACTATCGGACCCTGGGGTCCTGGTTGTTGATGAAAAGGGGTCAAATGTTATAAGTCTACTTTCCGGTCATGCGGGGGGTGCCAATGACTTTGCAATTAAACTTGCAGGTCTGATAGGTGCTAATCCCGTTATAACAACATCCACAGACGTCAATGGCCTTGTTGGTATTGATACCTTTGCAGCGAGGTACTTCTACAGGATCCTTGACCCCCACCTTATCAGGCACTTCAACTCCTCAATTATCCAGGGGCACCGGGTTGAACTTCACTCCTCCAGGGACCTTGAGGCCCTGATTGATGATGATATGCGCAGAACCTACACCTATGTCCCGGAGGGGGACGAGGTTGTGAGGGCCCACTGCAACTCAAGGGTCATGAGGCTTGCACCCCTCAAGCTTTCAATGGGGATAGGGACAAGGAGGGGGGTTGGATCAGATAGAGTAATCGGTCTCATCAGGGAAACCCTGAAACTGCTGAAAATACCCCCCGAACGGCTTGATGCCATTGCAACAGGCTACATGAAAAGGGATGAGGATGGTATCAGGGAGGCTGCCAGGCTCCTAGGAGTCCCCCTTGAATTCATAGGGCCCCAGGAACTCAGATCCCAGAATACTCTCTCATTTTCTGATTTCGTCTATGAAAAGTTTGGTGTGGGAAGTGTATGTGAAGCAGCAGCCCTCAGCAGTGCAGGTAAGGATTCAAAACTTGTAATAAGAAAAACAAAGTCCTCTGGAGTTACAGCTGCACTTGCAGTTTCAGGGACACCAAAAGCTTTTTAACCCAGATGATATAAACCAGATTGAATATAAACATTATTCTGTATTCTTCAAGAATTCAGCAGGGAGGACTCAATATGAGTAACGAAACATTCAATCGCGTTTCTGAAATTTTAAGGCACATTATGGAAGACAACAGCGTCCCCAGGAACATTAGAAGAGCTGCAGAGGAATCAAACGAAATTCTGAATAACCCTGATGAGGACAGCACCGTCAGGGCCAGTACAGTTATATCCATACTGGATGAGATAAGCAACGACCCCAACATACCCATACATGCGAGGACGCTGGTCTGGGAGATACTCAGCGAACTTGAATCCATAAGGGAATAAAAAACTGTTTCTGAATTTTTCAGGGTTTTCCAGAGGTTAAGATAGTTTTACTATTTTTAAGTGATGATATCTTTTTCCTGGATTTTTTGAGGGTTCTGCCTGTGCACTTAAGTGCTGATTATTTTTTCATGGATTTCAGGGTCTCGGCTATGAACTGGGTCCTTGCAGACTCCTCAATGAATTCCGCCAGTAGAAGGGCGTCCCTTAAACCTTCACCTGCACATACAACTCCATGGTTCTCCAGGATGGCAGCATCCTCATCAACCATTACCCTGCCACATTCAGCTGCAAGTTCTCTGCTACCTGGCGGGTGGTACGGGACCATGGGTATGTAACCCCTCCCGAGACCCATGAATCCCTCCATCTTCTCAATCTGGACTCCTGCAATGGAGAAGGCCCTCGCATGGGGCGAATGGGTGTGCACTATTCCACCCACATCTGGCCGTGCCCTGTATACCTCAAGGTGGAGTCCCAGTTCGGATGATGGCCTCCCTCCCCTGATGACCCTTCCATTGAGGTCCACCAAAACGACATTCCTGAGTGAAACCTCCCCCAGGGGGACCATGGTCGGGGTTATGAAGACCCTATCACCCATTCTTGCACTCACATTTCCACCTATGCCGGATACAAGGCCGGTCCTGTAAATATGAAGTGAAACATCAACGACTTCTCTTACCGGGTTCAAGTGTATCACCTTGGATTACATCAACATACAGTTGCAGGGTTCAGGTGTATATAACATTCAGCTGAATTCAAGGAGTTTCATCACACCCCTGTTAAGCACCGGGACCTGGCCGCAGGTTGGGACGATGTTGTAGATCTTCTGGAACTCTGTCTGGGACTGGAAGGTCCCTGAATTTATGAGGTGCACTCCCTTGTACTTTTTGTAGGCATTTATGTGAACATGGCCGGTGTGGAGTACGTGTGGGACCTCATCGATGACCAGGTGGTCCTCTATCTCAGATGCCAGCGGTGTTCTCTCACCATATATCGGTGCAAGGTGCCTCTTCTCAAGGAGTTCCTCCATTATGAGGTCTGACCTTTCATGTGAGAGCCCGTTGACACTCATGGCCATGTCATCAAAGCTACGGCCATGGTATATGAGGGTCCTCACACCGTCAAGGCTCACAAGGGATGGGTTGCTGAGAAATTCTATGTTCCTGATACTGTAGAGGGACTTTGCGTATTCCTCGGGTATTGCTGGCTGGGGCTCCGCTATCCTTGAGGAGTCGTGGTTTCCCGGGATCATAACGATCTTTATGTCGCTCCTTATATCACCGAACAGCCTTGCAGCCTCCTCATACTGTTCATGGATGTCCCTTATAAGGAGTTCCTTTTCCTGTCCAGGGTAGATTCCAATGCCATCAACGATGTCACCCGCAACCACCAGGTACTTAACATCCGCTGCAAGGCTTCGCTGCTCCTCTGAACCGAAATCCCCGTTTATCCATTTCACAAATTTCATGAAGGCGTCCTCAAGGAAGGTCTGGCTTCCTATATGAACGTCTGATATGAAGGCAACTGAGAAGTCCATCTCCTTCTCCTGTATCCTGGGGACTCCAGGGTGGAATATCTCGGAGGCAACCACGAACCTTCCCTTCTTGGTTCCATGGACACCCACAACCTCATCCCTCACGATTTTCTCGGACTTCTCAAAGAGCTTATGGTTTTCGTTGTGCACAACAACACTGATTTCGCCGGTATCATCCTCAAGTTCAATAATCCTGTGATTGTTCTTGGTGTTCCTCACATCATTGACCATCCCGATGATGCTGACGACGTCCTCTCCCCCCCGGAGGTCAGCAATTGGAATATGGCCCTTCAGTTCAGGGCGCTTACTGAGAAGGTTCTTCAGGCTGCTGTAGCGGCTGTTGAAGTATGCGATCATGTCCCCTATCTCACCACTGGTGTAGGACCGGTTACTTGTATCACTTATCACCTCAAAATCGAAGTCCCTCTCCGCCGGGACCATGAGGGGACCCCTGGCCTTTATCTCCGCGGGGTTATCTATTTCAAAGAATTCATCAAGCATTTCAGAGGTTAAAACAGTGAATTTACCACCATTGCTCTTTATCTTAACTATGAGTTCTGAGGACACGCTTGCAGGATCATCCATTTCCCTGAGCCGGAAGTAGGCGTTATCCTCTATGAGGATCCCTTCCCTTGCAAATTTTCCGATTATCTCGTTCATTTTAATCCTTCACTGCCCTGTAAGGTGGTTTTTAACATCTAATTCAGAAAGTTTTAAAATGTGTGTGCAGTAAAATATTTTATTGAGTTCATATATTCTTTATCAAAATATTAATTTACCCTTTGGGTTTAATCACAGAGAAAAAGGTGATGCATTGCCAAGGATAATCAGACTCTTCCTCTTCCTCATCATGTTCCTGGCCTTCTTTGAGGTGGGACTTATAAGCTCATACACCCTTGTAACGTCAAAGCCCCCGGACATAGAAAAACTCCTGGAGATGCAGATAGACACGGTCTCATCCTTCCTTGATTCCGGTAAAAACATAACCTCCACGATTACCGGAGGCCCCGAGGAGGTCAGAATAATAAACAATGCAGACGTTTCAGATGCCCTTAAAGCCAGGACGGGACTGGATGGTATAAACATAAAATCCCTCAACGCAACAACCACCCAGGATACCTCCCTTGAGATGATTGAGATCAATATAACGGCGACAGGTTACCGTGAAAACCAGACCGGTAAGGGCCAGATAGTGATAAGACCAACTGAACAGTTCAGTGTAATTGCAGCTGCAAGGGCACAGACAAGGTCCTCGGGGGTCTGGGTCGATGTGAAGACCCTGAGGATTTTATCTGTGACAAGGATCTACTGAGTCTGTCATTTGCGACAGCTTCATGATCAGTGTCCTTCTTAGAGGGATTTAATCAAGTCTTAGGCGGTTGGTGGCTTCATGATCAGGATAATAGGAATTGGACCAGCAAGGGATGATATAACCATAAGGGCCCTGAGGGCCCTGGAGGATTCTGACGTCGTTATAGGGTATGCGAGGTATATCCGCCAGATAGAGGACCTCCTTGATGGAAAGGAGGTCATAAGGAGTGGTATGGGGGATGAGATTGAGAGGGTGGAACTTGCAATTGAAAAACACCGCGAGGGCCTTGACGTCGCACTTGTGAGTTCAGGGGACCCAGGTGTTTACGGCATGGCCAACGTATTCTTCCAGATATTTGATAAATATTCAGGCATCGAATTTGAGGTCATACCCGGCGTCACAGCGGTTAACTACGCCGCATCAAAGCTGGGAGCACCCCTCCACGACTTCGCGGTTATAAGTCTGAGTGACATCCTGACACCACTATCTGAAATAATGGCAAAGATCAGGGCCGCCGCAGAGTCCGGGATGATAATAGCCCTTTACAATCCACTGGGAAAGAGGAGGAAGAGGCCCTTCAGGGAGGCTGTTGAAATACTGAGGTCTCTGCTGCCCCCTCAGACACCGGTTGGCATAGTAAGGACCGTGGATGGGGCCCCTGATGTGAGGATAGTGGACCTTGAATCCCTTGACGAGTCCCTTGTGGACATGTCAACAATAGTGCTGGTGGGCAACGTAACCACCTACACAAGGGACGGTCAGATGATAACACCAAGGGGCTACGCCGTGGAGACACCCCTCCATGAACTTGCAAGGGAGTTCTACGAGGAAAATCCACTGGGAAAAGCCTCGGGTCCAGATGAAAACTGTGAGTTCTATCCCTGTCACTTTGAAGGCCAGAACTGTGCATTCTGCTACTGCCCCTTCTACCCATGTGCGGAGGGATCCACAGGCGGGCGATGGATAAGGGACCGGGGGGTGTGGAGCTGCCAGGACTGCACATGGATACACACAGACAGCGCAGTTGAATGCGTGAAGAGGAGCCTGGGGGATATAATTTCAGGGCCAGATGATCTCATGGACAAAAAGAGGGAGCTCCTGAAACTCCGTAGAGAGTGCCTGATGAGGGGATGATCACTTTAAGTAATGCAGTTCAGGCATCTCCAGGTTATTCATAAAGGAGTATCTTGAAGATCTCACTGGCACCTGATTTTGGATGATCTTCATGAGCACCCGCGTCCCTCACAGCAACATATTTATTTTAATTTATCCAATATCAACCCACCAGCCCAGGAGGATGAAAGTTGTCTAAGAGTGTTAAGGATATCCTCATTGAGATGAAGAACCTTTCGGAGCTCATGGTGGATCTTGCATACTCGGCACTGCTATTCAACAGCAGGGATGCAGCTGAAGAAGTCATAAAACTTGAGAACAAGGTTAACAGACTCAACTATGAGATAAAGAAGGAATCTCTTCTTGCAGCAAGGTCTGTTGAGGACGCTGAGGAGCTTACAGCCCTTCTTGAGGTGGGTGAAGCTGCTGAGAGCATTGCAAACTCGGCCAAGGATATCGCCGACCTGGTGCTCAAGGGAATAAAGCCCCATCCGGTCTTCAAGATGGTCATGGAGGAGTCCGACGAGATCATCGTCAGGGTCACCATTGAGGAGGGATCCGAGCTCGCAGGGAAATCCCTGGGGGATCTTCTCCTTGCAACCAGGACTGGTATGAGGGTTATAGCCATCAGGAGAGGTGAGTCCTGGATCTATGGACCCGACAGGAACACGGTGCTGGCAGAGAAGGATACACTCATTGCCAAGGGGAACGAGGCGGGAGCAGAGCTACTGTTTGCACTGGCAAAGAATGAGATGACCCTTGAGGATATTGGCTGCAGTATAGAATAGTGACGGGATGATGGAAATGTTAACAGGTGATATTCATGAAGAGAAGAGAAAGATTGCTGAGGATGACTCGGATCCTGCTTCAGTCCCTGCTAACATTCACCGTGAACATCTCCATAGCAGCCTCAAGGGGATGGGTAAGGGCATTTAACCTATCAAGAAAGTTTGGCAGCTTTTTCAGGGATTCCAGGAGGATTCTCGGGGAAAGCTTCGTGGCCCTTTTCATCTGTGCAATCGGGGACCTTATAGCCGGCATATTCCTCGGTAAGATGTCCCCAATGCTTGAATCATACCCGGGTCTCCTTGTACTCATACCCGGGGCCATAGGTATGAGGGGTAACATCTTCGGAGCCCTGGGCTCACGCCTTGGATCTGGCCTCCATATCGGTGTGCTCTCACCTGAACTGCGAAGATCAGATGTCCTTGCAGATAACATTGAGGGGACCATCATACTGACGGTGGTCATGTCGCTCTTTCTGGGCTTCATGGCATGGATCTTCTGCCAGCTCTTTGGCTTTGAGAGCATGGGGATAATGGACTTCACGGTTATCTCGGTCATCGGGGGTATAATATCAGGGGCTTTTCTGCTCCCTGCAACGGTCCTCATATCCCTTAAGAGCTATGAAAATGGATGGGACCCGGATAATGTCACCACACCCCTGATTGCAGCTTCAGGAGATCTTTTCACCCTACCATCAATATTTGCAGCCCTCGCAGTCCTTGAGATGGTCAGGAACGGATTTTTTGAATGGATACTCTTTGCCATATTCCTTTTGATAGGTGCAGCCGGACTCATAGCCGGCTTCAGGGGGAGATACGATCTCAGGAAGATTATCAGGCAGAGTGTACCTGTCCTCCTCATATGTTCGGCCCTCGGAACAACTGCAGGTACAGTTCTGAACAGTAAACTGTCATTTATACTGGACAACCCGGCAATACTGGCACTTGTACCTCTATTTTCAGGTGAAAGCGGGGACCTGGTGAGTATACTTGGTGCAAGGCTCTCCTCAGGGCTTCACTCAGGTATAATTCCAGCATCCCTGAGACCCCACGGGGAGGCCCTGAGGAACTTTGGGATAATAGCTGTACTGTCCCTCCTCATATACCCTACCATAGGGCTTCTGGCCCACCTTGTAAGTGATTTCCTTGGCATAGGGTCCCTGGGCCCCTTCAGTATGGTTCTCATAAGTTCCATGGCCGGGTACATGCTCACACCATTCCTCCTTCTTGTGGGCTTCTATCTCAGCTCGGCATCATACAGACTCAGACTTGACCCTGATAACATCGTGATCCCCCTCTCAACGAGCATGACGGATCCGGTGGCAAACACTTGCCTGGTCATAGCCATTATAACAATCATGGGTCTCTGATCAGAAGGGAGCTGTTATGACCTCAAGGACGCATGGCTGGACCCGGAAGTAGTCTGGTGACATGAGATAATCCCTGCTGCCGCGGGGAAGGGCCACAACGGACACCCACCCACCTCCATGTACGTGCAGCCATGCCACGCCCTCACCGGTCAGATTGAGTTTAACACTCCCATATATGAGATCCACCTCATCAATGTGGCTGTTCCCTGTATCCAGCATCCATGAGCCCTCCGGGCTGTCAGAGATCAGATAGTAGTCCAGTGAACTGTTAAATCTAAAATTCATGCAGGTCCAGTTCTCCGGGTGTCCGCAGGGACAGACAGCCTTCTGGAGTTTTATTACATGGCCTGAGAGGAAGTTGCAGTTAACGGGTATTCTCATCACTGAGATCTCATCCCCGCTGATGTTTTCACCTGCGACCAGGGGCCTGATGCTGGAGTTGATGGGTCTCAGGACAAGCTGCACCCTCATACCCTGGAAGGCCCTGCCAAGGAGTTCCGGCCTGCTCTGTAGTTTCCTGAACTTTTCATAGGATATCGTTCCCCTCTCACCGGGCACTGCAAGTCCAGGGGATTTACAGGCGCTTACAGGAATTTTTTCCCAGCTGGGCGGATCCCCTGGAGTGCTTACCAGGATATCAGCTGCAGCAGCGGCTTTCTGATTCACATGACCCTCCCGGAACTCCTCGCTGAGGCGACTCTCCTGCATGTCCACAAGTTCTGCAGATGTTCCCAGGATAAGGGCCACTATGATCAGTGAAAGCAGAAAGTCAGTTGACAGTATCATGGTTTCCCCATCCGTACTCTGGCGAGGGCAGAGGGCTGGCCGGGGTTATCATTGTCTTCTCACCCCGTACTTTGTCATGTGACCTGCGTCCAGGTAAATGATGAATCCTGAGATGTTCAGTGCTTCGCCAGTGTATTTTTCATTAAAGAGGACGTGGTCAATGGATACCGGGGCCTCTCCTAATTCCTTCGACGGGATTATGAATGTTTCAAGCCCCATGTGTGGGCAGGATGTTTTTCCCTCCAGTCTGCAGAGGTAACAGGCACCATCCCTGCTTTCATGGTAGTATCCATTGAGGATGCAGGCATGGACCCCCTCAGATCCATGGGAGGTGTAGGGTTCGTAGGGGCATCTTCTTATAATGAGGGGCCCCTTTGCATTGATGTAGGCTCCACCATCCACGCCACTGGAGTTAAGATACTCTGCGAGGGCATCACCATATTCTATTGTGGTGTTACTGTGTTCAAGCCTCCCGAGGACCCTGAAGGGCAGCGGATCCGGGAGTCCATCAACCGTGACCCTCACAGAAAGGTTCTCAGCGTGTTCAATGTTCCCTGCCCGTATTTCAAGTGTTGAGTTGACCTCAACCTGAAAGGGGGCCTCTGTTCCTTCAACCGAATTCACCCTGCAGCTTGCATTGACGTTCCTGTGGCTTCTGCATAGACGGTCAATACGCTCCTGCACTCTCTCCCTGACCAGATCCCTGACATCATCTGAGGGAAGGGTCCCATTGATGGCCTCCCCTGCGGTTTCATTGAGCACATCCATTGTTATGATGGGGACGTTGTCCCTGATGTCCCATGCAGCACCCTCTACACAGGCTGAAAGTTTTCTCTCCATGTTCATGTCACTGTGTGCTTCACCGAGACTCAGAATCATGGCCGTGATTATGATTACGGGTATCATCAGCAGTAGGGATGCACCTGCCATGACGTATCCACAATCATCCATAATATCACCAAATGAAAATTAAGTATTACAGATATAAAAATATTACCTAAATATTAATAAAGTATTATTAATTCTTTGTGCTGGAGAAAATGAATATGGACCCATTTTAGGACTAAAGGACGCCCATAACACATTAAAAAGTAGCTGCGAGCAAGAGGGATCTTTATTATTCCCTCAGGGAGGCAGTGATTTAAATATCAGATGACCGTATGATTTAATTATAATGAACCAAGATAGATAATGAAAAGTGATTACTGTATGGAGGTTACATGATGACAGAAACCGTCAGGACATGGCGCCATATACCCCAGCGCTACAATCTTACAGGATCAAAATGTCTTCAGTGCGGGAATGTTTTCTTCCCCAGCAGGATAATATGCCCGGAATGCAGACGCAAGGGCAAACTCGAGGAATTGAAGTTCAGCGGGAAGGGAAGGATACACAGTTACTCCGTCATAAACACCCCCACCGACGAGTTCAAGGACATAGCCCCCTACGTGGTGGCCATAGTTGAACTGGAGGAGGGTGCAAGGGTAACAAGCCAGATAGTTGACTGCGACCCTGATTCAATAGAAATAGGTGATGAGGTCGAGATGGTATTCAGGAAGGTTAGAGAAGAGGGCGAGGATGGAGTGATATCCTATGGATTCAAATTCAAACCAAAAACCTAAGATAGGCGTTCTGCTGGTGGGGCACGGCAGCCGCCTCCCCTACGGTGAGGAGGTTATAAACGGCATAGCTGACATCTACCGACAGGAGGCCGACCACCCCGTTGCAGTGGGCTTCATGAACATGTCAAGACCATCAATACCCGAGGCAATAAATGAACTTGCAGCCATGGGTGTTGAGAAGATCATCGTCACACCGGTTTTCCTGGCCCATGGAGTGCACACCAAACATGACATACCCCACATACTCGGCCTTGACAACGGTGCCGAAGGCCACCATCACCATGAACACGAACATGAGCATGAAGAATTTGAATTCGATGGTGAGATAGTCTATACGGAACCCCTCGGCGCTGATCCAAGGATAGCCGAGATAATCAGGGACAGGGTTAAATCAGCAATTTAACTGTTCCCATCCAACTATTTTTGATAAAATGCATGATAGAATATCCTCCCTTGGAGAAAAAAAGCTCATATCCAGGATAATATCCAGAGCAAGATCAGTTTTCGGATCATCAGAGGTCATGGGCCTCGGGGACGACGCAGCCCTCATTGATGCAGGGGAAGAGTTCCTGGTACTAACCTCTGACCTCCTCCTTGAGACCAGACACTTCCCTGACCCTGAAAGGCCACGGGACATGGGCTGGAAGACAGTCACTGTTAACATGAGCGACCTTGCTGCAATGGGCTCTAGACCTGAAGGATTCATCCTTTCGGTGGCCCTACCCGACCTTGAACTGGAATTCTTTGACTCCCTCATGGATGGCGTGATAGAGGCATGCTGCCACTACCAGGCTCCACTCATCGGAGGGGACACAAACGAGGCCGATGAGATAATACTCTCAGGAACAGCCATCGGGCGGGCTGAAAAGGACATGGTCCTCATGAAGTCCGGGGCCAGGCCAGGGGACCTCGTGGCTGTCACGGGACCCCTGGGAGTTGGTGCAGCAGGGACAGAACTCATCCTTTCGGGTAGAGATACAGGGGGCTTTGAAAATGCGGTTGAGAGATCCCTCAGACCGGTGGCCCGCATAGAGGAGGGACTCATCCTTGCAGAATCAGGTCTGGTATCCTCGGCCACCGACATAACCGATGGCCTTGTAAGTGAGCTCGGGGAGCTCATGGATGCAAGCGGGACAGGCATGAGGATATATGAGGATAGGCTGCCCCTGGGCAGGGAGGTCCCTGAAATTGCATCCATTCTCGGCAGGGACCCACTGGAACTCGCCCTATACTATGGAGAGGACTTTGAACTGGTATTCACAGCACCACCCACCGGGATGGAAGAACTCTCTGACATGATGGAGCTCCATGTAATCGGTGAGGTCACCGTTGGAGGTGGAATTGAAATGGTTGATAAGGATGGAGTTACATATAAACTTCATGTGAGGGGCTATGAACATCTCAGCCCCGGCTAGGGGGTATGCCATGAGGAAGGAAGCCATACTTTATGAAGGGGTCGATGACAGGCTCAGGTGCCTGGTATGTAACAGGAAGTGCCTGATACCTGAAGGTGGGAGGGGCTACTGTCTCACCCGTGAGAACAGGGACGGCAGGATATACTCACTCACCTATGGGGAGGTGTCATCGGCAGCCGTTGACCCCATAGAGAAGAAACCTCTCTTTCACTTCCATCCAGGGACCCTTGCATATTCACTTGGAAGTGTGGGCTGTAACTTCAGGTGCAGGTACTGCCAGAACTGGAGCATATCCCAGGCCAGGATAGACGAATTCCCCACAAGATACATTTCACCGGAGGAGGCAGTTGAAAATGCCCTCAGCGCCAGCTGCAGGTCCATAGCCTGGACCTACAATGAACCCACCATGTGGCTTGAATACACCCTTGACTCAGCGGAACTTGCAAGGGCCGAGGGTCTCTCGACGGTCTATGTGACTAATGGGTACATGAGCAGGGAGGCGCTTGACATACTGGGCCCCCTCCTGGACGCTGCAAACGTTGACCTCAAGGGAATGTCAGAGACCTTCTACAGGGAACTCTGTGATGCAAAACCCGGGCCAGTGCTTGAGAACATCATAAGGATGCATGATATGGGTATCCACATTGAGGTAACAAACCTCCTCATACCAGGATACAATGACTCAGATGATGATATAATGGCCCTCATAAACTTCATGGTCTCTGAGGTCGGAGTTAGGGTCCCGCTGCACTTCACGCGGTTCTTCCCACATTACAGGATGCAGGACGTGCCACCCACAGGAACTGACAGGCTTATGAGGGCGAGGGAGCTGGCACTTGAGGCTGGAATGAAGTACGTCTATGTCGGTAACCTGCCAGGCACCGATGCAGAGAACACCTACTGTCCGTCCTGCGGGGAGGTGGTTATAAGAAGGAACGGCTACATCACAGATACCTCTGGACTCGCTGATGGCAGATGCAGATCCTGCAACTCCAAAATTGATGTTGTTACTGACTGAATTAAGATTCAAGCGAATGATGATGTTTAACCATGAATTTATAACTTAAGGAAAAGGGGGTTGAGGCCCCGGTTACTCTGACCTGCTGACCCTCTGGAATTTTTCAGCTGAAGCAAGGGGCGCGGTTGCATCGACACCAACCTTGGTGGTGGTGCCATCAGGCAGTGCTGCAGGATCAAGGGATGAACCCCTGGCCCCTGGAACTATGAGGATGTCATCATCACCCTTAACCCTGGTTGCAATGGCATATTCAATTTCCTCAGGGTCAAGGACGTCTATATCCTCATCCACAACCACGACATGCTTCAGGGAGGGGTGTGCTGCAAGGGCAGCCATTATAACGTTCTTACCATCACCTTCAGTCTGTTTTTTAATTGATACAGCGGCGTGGAGCCAGCAGCACCCACCCTCCGTCAGAACAACGTTCCTTACAGTGGGGACTGTATTCTTAACGGCCCTGTATATCCTTGGCTCCTGGGGGAGACCCTGAAGGAGACGGTGCTCAAAGCCGGCTGGCAGAATGGCGTGGTACATTGCATCCTTCCTGATATGCATCCTTTCAAGGGAGATAACAGGTTCATCCCTTACAACATCATAGGTGTCTGTCAGATCAACAAAGGGGCCCTCCCTCTCCCTCACACCACAGAGTATACGTCCCTCAAGGATTATCTCTGCAGGGGGGACCTCCATGTCGACTCCCTCACATCTGACAAGTTCCAGTTCACCTTCATGGAAGGTGTTCGCCACCTCCATCTCATCTGCATCGATGGGTATGGAGGTGGTGGTGGCAAGGAGCGTTGCAGGGTCCATACCTATGGCTATGGCTATTTCAAGGTCCTCACCCCTCTCCTCAGCCTTCTGGAGGTAGGTGTAGAGGTGCCTGGGTACTATGCGGACAGCCAGCCTGTCATCACCGATGACCATCATCCTGTGAATTGAGGCGTTCCTCACCCCTGTATCAGGGTCCCTGGCAAATATGACCCCTGCAGTTATGTAGGGTCCACCATCCCTCCTGTAGTGCCTGAGGATGGGGAGCTCTGAGAGGTCAGCCCTCCCTGATCTGTAACCATCCAGTCCCCCCACGCTACTGATTGGGGTGGGGTTTTCCATGGCCTCAACGATCCTGTGGGTTATCTCATGGACCCTGCAGTTCAGGGAGAGGGCTATCTTCTCCCGGGTATTGCAGAGCCCTGATATGACGGGTATATCGGATTCCTTCAGGTTTTTGAGTATAACAAGGTCCCTTGGATGCTCTCTGAGTATGCTGGCAGCCTCGAAACTGGTTGATACCTCATCCTCAACCACCAGGGCCTCCTCGCCGATTTTATCAAGAAAGTTTCTCATTCAATCACCATCAGAAGTTATGGAACGGCTCTTTATCCTGATCTCCATTTTTCATATTTAGAACTTAACGGAACGGCTCTTTATCCTCTTTATCCTCGATTCTATCTTTTCATCGTATATTCCAAGCATTTCAGCAGCCAGTATTGCGGCGTTACCACCGTTACCTACCCCCACCGTTCCAACAGGTACACCCGGCGGCATGTTGATCATTGAGAGGAGTGAGTCCCAGCCGTTCATCTTGAGGGGGCAGGGAACCCCTATCACCGGCCTGTCGCTGAGGGCAACAACAGCACCCGTAACATGTGCAGAGAGGCCGCTTATGGCTATGAAGAGCTTCACGTTCTCCATCTTCTCAAGGTACCTCTCAAATCTTTCAGGGTACCTTATGGGTGATATGACGTTCAGATCATAGCTTATACCCATCCTTTCGAGGAACATGGTGGTCTTCTTGGCTATCTTCATGTCAGAGTAGCTGCCAGGTATCACAGATACCATGGGGTCATCCTGGGAATCTGACGGGACCTTATCACCAATGGGAGGCATTTCAACCTCCAGGGGTGCATAGTAGGACCCCTCTATGCTGTTGAGCACCTGACATTCATCTCTCCGCACGCGTTCATAGAAACCTCTCCTTAGATCTGCAACCCTTTCCCTTACCCCGGGATCTCCTATCCCTATTATCTGGGCAGCGAGTATTGCGGCGTTTTCTCCCCTGTCTACCCCCACAGTGGCGACGGGGGCAGGGAAGGGCATCTGTGAACATGCAAAGAGGGCGTCGAGCCCTCCAAGTTTAACGTCAACAGGGACCCCTATGACGGGTCTGTGGGTGTTTGCAGATATCATGCCTGGAAGATGGGCTGATAGTCCTGCTATTCCTATGAATACCTCAACACCCGCCTTCACGGCCTCTGAGACTATTGCCTTTACCTTTTCATGTGTCCTGTGGGCTGAGGCAACCCTCAGGTCATAGGGTATCCTGAGTTCCTCAAAGATTTCCATTGCCTTTTCGGCTATCCTGAAATCAGATGCACTTCCAAGGAGTATCATCACTCTGGGCTTCATCTGGAGATTCACCTTTAACTTTATATATAGAGAATCTATCGGAGGTCATATTTAATAGATGGCACCTCCCGCAGGGACCATTTACAGGTCTTCATAACAGTATATAAGGGGATTCTACCAATAGAGAGTTACAGAGTATCAGAAGGTGTACTGATGTCATGGCTCATTCTCATGGTTGTGTTCTTTCTATGCGCTTTCAGAGCAGTGAAGGATAAAAGCCACACTGTATCGGTGGTTATACCTGCATTAAACGAGGAAAAAACAGTTGGAAGTGTAATTGAAGCAGCCAGAAAATCAGATATGGTGGACGAGGTTATCGTTGTGGATGATGGATCCACAGATAATACTGCTGGTGCTGCAGAGGATGCAGGCGCCACTGTTATAAGGCATACAAGCAACCGCGGAAAGGGGGCAGCCCTAAAAACAGGTTTCAAGCATTCCCGGGGCGACATAGTGGTCTTTGTCGACGCTGACCTTGAGAACATGACAACAGAGAAGATTGAAAGGATGATAAAACCCATAATAACGGGGAGGGCCGACCTCACAAAGACCAGATTCAGAAGAAAGGCCGGGAGGGTTACTGAGTTAACAGCCAAACCCCTTCTTAAGTTCTTCTTCCCTGAGATAAAATTTGAACAGCCCCTGAGCGGACAGTTCGCAGCTAAAAGATCGGCCCTTGAGAAGATGAAATTTGAGGAGGACTACGGGGTTGATGTTGGCATAGTACTGGACGCCGATGTCCTGGGCCTCACCGTGAGGGAGGTGGATATCGGGAACATACACCATGACATGGCGAGCCTGAAGGATCTCAATGTCGTCGCCAACGAGGTTGTTAGGACAATAGTTGACAGGGCCCTGGAGTACGGCAGAATAACCATGATGGATTCCATGGGGAAATCAATAAGGATGTGCATCCTTGGTCTATCACTCACAACCCTTGGGGTCTTCAGCATATTTTTCATAAGGGCCATACCAGCAGTCCTGGGTGTCATAATATCCCTCACAGGATTTATAATGGCGGTCTACTATTTTTTAAGGCTCATCAGGAGATCCATCTATGTTTTCAGGCGTTCAGCAGGTAAGCTTCAGACAGTGAGGTCCTTCATCTACATGCACTTCCCCATACTCATATCTGCCCTCATACTCATTGCAATGATATCAACCCTCCTTGGAGCCGTGGAGGTGGACGACGGGAAAATATCCATTGAGCCAACATCTGGAAACCTTATAATATGGAAGAAGAGCAATGAAAACAGGACATTCGATGTCAGGGGACCCTACAGAGTTGACAGTGCCCTTGAAAATGAAAATAATTCAATAAGAATTCCTGAGGAGGCCATAAACACCCTTGACCTCAATTACGGCGACCGCATATTCCTGGCCGGAGAGGCCTATACACTTAACAGGACACGGGAAGGCGAAACCAACATAATGAGGGTACCATCCGGGGCAAGGAACGCCCTGGGGCTCAATGTGGGTGATGTTATCCAGGACGGGAACCTCCGCAAGGTGTTCAGCAATGTCTATGCACTGAGAAACATCTCAGACTCAAATCTGACGGTCTACAATGGCATCATAATCCAGGATGATGATTCACCGGGGGCAGAGGTCCGGGTCTATCTGGATGACAGGATGGTTGCCCGCACCACAGGGGCAATGGAGAATGGGACCTACACAGTTTACGTGGATGGTGTTGCCGCGGGCAGGATAATATTCAGGGGCAAGGACACCGATCACAGGATTTACTGGGGAGCTCATGTAATAAAAATTGAGGTCCGGAGCGGGGCCATGGATGATATGCGCTTTGCTAAATCCTCTGAGGGCAGGTTCCTGAATGTATGGCTCTGATCAGGTGGTCTGAGTTCCCTAGCCCACCTGGATGCCTCTGAAGAGCCCCATAAGTAGCATGGATTTATTCCGTACTAGTAGTAGACCCTGGCGGCCTCCTCCGGATCATCGTAGAGTCCAAGGGCTGCAAGGGCCCCTATCTTGCCCTGAGAACCGGTAACCTCGATTAGCTCCACGCCAAGTTCCCTGGCAACCCCTTCGGCTTCCTCCACTTCCATGAGGGTCCTCTTGGATTTTGCAGAGTACTCCCTCAGTTTTTCAGGCACCACTATACCCCTCAGGACTGCCATGGCTGTCTTATCTGAGAGGGTGTTATCCCTGAGGAGGTCCCTTACCAGGGCCACCAGTTTATCTGCTTCACCGGGTCTGACTGCAAATGCAAGGGCAACCGACACACAGTTCTGTGTCTTGTGTGGGTTGTGGGGGTAGAGCTGTACCGTGACATGGTCGATGTACTCAAAACCCTGTTTTCTGGCCTCCAGTCCTATGTTGTTTGCAAGGGTCCAGGTGGCCCCGCTCTCTGGCGTGTCTGTGTCATCTATCCCGATAACAACCTTCTCAAGGCGGGGGGTTATAACAGCGGCCCGGCCCGGCTTTGAACCACCACCGACCTCGTAGAGTTCTATCCTCTTAACACCCTCAGCCATGCCCCGGCACATGGCGGCGCCGACACCTGCACCTGCAAGGCCTGCATGCACAACACGGACCTCATCACCCTCAACCGCCACCTCCTCTATTCCAGCGGCGTTAAGGCTGGCCTGGAGTTCTATGGGAGCTTTACCTGTACGTGCAAGGTAGCTGTGCCTGTTACCGTCTCTCCGGGCCCTCTCTATGAGTCTGCTGGATCTCTGGTACTGGTATATCATCCACTCTGACCCTGAAACGCAGGGGTGGTACTCCAGGATCTCAACCATGTCCCTGTCCACCATTGTGAGGACCTTCCGGTATGGTGAGATCCAGGGGTCCTGGAACCTCTCCTTCAGGTCAGATGGCCTGAGTATCTCCATGGAAGCTCCCCGGAAACTAAATATCCTCTTTAAGTCTTCTGTACATTTTAACAGCTGCCTCAACAGCCCTCTTGGCGTAGTCAACGCGCTGGTGGGCCTCGAGCCTCGTCATTCCGGGTCCTGATATTCCGAGGGCCACGGGCTTGTCATAATCAAGGGCCAGGTCGGCTATTTTACGTGAGGCGTGCTGCACGACTATCTGGTCATGGTCGGTGGCTCCCTCGATGACCGCCCCTAGGGTTATCACGGCGTCTATCTCATCTTCCAGAAGGAGTTTCTTCACTGCAAGTGGCATGTCAAACACGCCGGGTACAGCAATCACCCTGGTTATCTCTGCATCAAGGAATCTGGCATGTTCCTTTGCAAGTTCCAGCATCATATGGGTTATGTCATAGTTAAACTCAGCTACAACAGCCCCTATCCTGACTTTTTTCATTCAATACCTCCATTTAGAGTACAAGTGCACCTGCAATGGTACTCAGGACCATTATTATCACTATCAGTAATGCTATTGCCTGTGCCTTATTCATTAAATCACCCCATCCCTGCTATTTCCTCGAGGGTCTCTCCGAGGAGCTGGATTTCCTCTGATGTGTTGTAGTAGTGTATGGATGCCCTGACGGTGCCGCCGGTTTCATGGAGCGCCAGGTGCTTCATTGCAGGTATAGCGCAGTGGTGACCACTTCTAACACAGATCCCGGCGGTTTCGTCAAGAATCTTTGCAACGTCGTGGGGGTCCATGTTATTTATGTTGAAGGAGAGGATACCATAAATATTTTGGGGGTCACCATAGCATTCAATACCATCGATGGATGAAACGGTAGCGTGGAGTTCCTCTGTCATCTTCATGCCATGTTTCTGGATCCTCCTGATTCCTATCCTGTTCATGTAGTCTATTGAGGCACCGAGGCCTATGAATCCTGCAATGTTGAGGGTGCCGGCCTCAAACTTCGCCGGGAAGTCCTCGAGCACATATCCGTCCTCTGAGACATCAAGCACCGTACCTCCCCCCAGCATCAGGGGTTCAAGTTCTCCCTGGACATCAGTGCTGCAGTAGAGGAATCCCGTGCCAACAGGTCCCAGGGTCCCCTTGTGTCCAGGGAATGCTGCGAAGTCAGCCCCAATGGCCCTCACATCAACCTCCATGTGGCCTATCGACTGGGCGGCATCAACCAGGTAGAGGGCCCCCACGTCATGGGCTATCCTCCCTATCTCCTTCACGTCCTGCACCGTACCGAGGGCATTGGAGATGTGGGTCACGGTGACGAGCCTTGTGGTCTCATCAACGGCGTCCTCTATTCTGCCGGGGTCCACCACTCCCCCTTCATCTGCCTTCACCACCCTCACATCAACTCCCCTCTCACGGAGCCTCAGCCAGGGGAGGAAGTTGGAGTGGTGTTCGATGTTTGGCACAACAACTGAGTCCCCCTTCCTGAACCTGAGTCCCCCCGCCACGATGTTGATGGCCTCAGAGGTGTTCTTGGTGAATACTATCTCATCACTGGAGGCGTTTATGAACCCAGCCACCTTCTCCCTGGCCTCCTGGAGTTTCCTGGTGGCCCTTAGCACCAGGGAGTAGGCCCCCCTCCCGGTGTTGGCATTGTATTCCTTAAAGTATTCTGTCATGGCCCTGACAACCGGGAGTGGAGTGGGGGTTGTGCTGGCAGCGTCGAGGTAGACATGATCCCTGAGGAGGGGTATGTCTCTCCTGACGTCCTCTGTACGCATGAATATCAATCCTCCAGGTGTCTGGCTATCTCGGCAGCCATCTCCATGGTGCCAAGCTTCCCACCGAGGTCCGGTGTCACAAGACCCTCTGCAAGGGTTTTTTGGAGTGCTTTTTCTATTTTTTGGGCTTCTTGTTTTTTGTTGAGGTGTTTTAGCATTAGTGTGGTTGTTAGTATCATGGCTGTGGGGTTGGCTATGTTTTTTCCTGCGATTTGGGGTGCTGATCCGTGCACTGGTTCGAATAGTGCGTTTTTTTCTCCTATGTTTGCTGATGGTGCGAGTCCGAGTCCTCCGATGAGTCCTGCGGCTTCGTCTGATAGTATGTCTCCGAATAGGTTGGTTGTGACGATGGTCTGGAATTCCTGGGGCTGGGTTATGAGGTACATTGCTGTGGCGTCCACGTAGTAGTCGGTGGCCTCCATCTGGGGGTATTCTGATGCCACTTTATAGAATTCGTCTCTGAAGATTCCGTCGGTTTTTTTGAGTACGTTGGCCTTGTGGACTGCTGTTACCTTTTGCATGCCCTCTTTCTGGGCGTACTGGAAGGCGAATTGGCTGATTCTCCTGGAGGCGGTTCTTGTTATGATTCTTTTTGCAACGGCGCCCTCAGGGGTGTACTCCTCGTCACCGACATAGAGGTCCTCGGTGTTCTCCCGCACAATCACAAAGTCAAGGTCCGGGTAGAGGCAGGGGACACCTGGCAGGGACTTAACAGGCCTCAAATTCGCAAAAAGATCAAATTCACGCCTCAGGCGGACTATAACGTCAGCTGCGCTTTCACCCGCAGCCCCGAAGAGGGTTGCCCTGGCTTCACCCACGGCTTCAAGGGTCTCCTCTGGCAGTGCCGTCCCTGTCCTTTTAAGGCAGGCATCACCGGCATCTGCATGTATGAATTCAAGGTCAAGGTCGAGGGTGTTCAGGATGTGGAGGGCTGCCTCCATCACCTCCACTCCGATTCCATCACCGGGTATGACTGCTATCTTCATTGATTTCACCCTTTAAAGTCTCCCTTTTTCTTGAGGTAGGGTATAAGACCACCCTTCTCGAGTATCTCAACCATGAAGTCCGGGAGTTTCTTGAAGGGGAATTCATCATCTCCCCTTATTATAACACCCCTATCGAGGTCCACCTCTATCTCATCACCCTCATTGAGTTTCTCTGTTATCCCCGGGGCCTCAAGGAGGGGTATTCCAACGTTTATGGCGTTCCTGTAGAATATCCTTGCAAAGGACTCTGCGATTACCGCGGCTATCCCGGCACCCTTCAGGGCCAGGGGGGCGTGCTCCCTGGATGAACCGCACCCGAAGTTTTTTCCGGCGACGATGAAGTCACCGGGTTTCACCTTTGACGGGAATTCAGGGTCCAGACCCTCCATCACGTGTTCCCTCAGCTTCTCAGGGTCCCTCATTACAAGGTACCTTCCGGGTATGATTATGTCAGTGTCCACGTCGTCCGGGAACTTCCAAACCTTTCCTTTCATTACCATCACCTCTACTTCAGACTCCCAGGGTGGGTTATGCTGCCCTTCACTGCAGATGCGGCTGCCACGGCTGCTGAGGAGAGGTAGACCTCTGCTTCGGGGCTTCCCTGCCTCCCCCTGAAGTTCCTGTTTGAGGTTGAGAGGCTCACCTCCCCTGGTCCGACCAGTCCAACGTGTCCTCCGAGGCAGGGGCCGCAGCAGGGGTTGCATACCAGGGCTCCTGCATCCACGAATATCTCAATCAGTCCCTCGTCAAGGGCCCTGCGGTAGACCTCCCTGGAGGCAGGTATGACGAGCATCCTGACACTGTCTGAGACCTTCCTGTTCTTCAGTATGGCGGCAGCGTCCCTGAGGTCACTGAGCCTTCCATTTGTGCATGAACCAAGGAAGACCTGGTCTATCTCTGTCCCCTCCACCTCGGTGACGGGTTTCACATTGTCCACATTGTGTGGACAGGCGACCTGGGGTTCAAGGTCACTCACGTCGACCTCCATGACACTGAGGGATGGAGCGTCAGGGTCTGTTTTGAAGACCCTCCAGGGTTTACCTGACCTCCTCCTGACATAGTTCAGGGTTTTTTCGTCAGGTTCCACGATTCCTGTCTTACCACCCATCTCTATTGCCATATTTGAGAGGACCATACGGTCGGATACACTCATTTCTGCAACGGTTTCACCTGCAAATTCACAGGCCATGTAGGTTGCGCCATCGGCACCAACCCTCCCTATTATGTTCAGTATGACGTCCTTTGCATAGACGTGCTCCCTGAGTTTTCCCCTCACATCAAATCTCAGGGTTTCAGGGACCCTGAACCAAAGTTTCCCAGTTGCAAATACCATGGCCATATCTGTTGAACCTATACCCGTTGCGAAGGCTCCGAGGGCCCCGTGGGTGCAGGTGTGGGAGTCTGTACCCACCACGACCTCACCGGGCACAACATGGCCCTTCTCAGGGAGCACCTGGTGACAGACGCCTTCACGAACGTCATAGAAGTTCCGTATTCCCTGCTCCTCTACGAAGTCCCTCATTATCATGTGGTTCTGGGCGGCTTCAATGGAGTCTGCAGGGACCTGGTGATCGAATATCACAACGATTTTTTCAGGGTCCCAGACCCTATCCTCACCTATGGCCCTGAAGGACTCAACCGACAGGGGACCTGTGAGGTCATGGGTCATCGCAACATCTATATCCGCCATAACTATTTCACCGGCTTCCACCCTATCCTTACCTGAAGCCCTGGCAAGTATCTTCTCAGAAACAGTCATAGACATCTTCTATCCTCCTTTAGCAGAATAATTGAAGGGTTCATAAAGGTTCCAGCAAGTGGTCCATGGGGCAGTCTGTGAAAATTAGAGCCTCTTTAACCTTCTGATGTCCCCATATGTTCACTGGATAACTGTCTTTCGCCTTCATACTGAAAAACTCGTCTGAATTTTACATCTATATTTTCACCCGGCCCTATAAATACTTTGATAATAAGATTTAAATATATAGTAATAACTTATTAGTTTTCAGGAGCTCACCAAGTCTTTTATAGACGGGGCGTGATATTATTAATCAAGTGAGGGACCAAAATGAAGGAAGAATTGAAGAGGGAATATGAAAGAATTAAGGACAGGATCTCCCCTGAGGAATTTGAGGAACTCATAGAAAAAAAGAAAGAGGAATTAGGGGACATAGGATTCATGGATGACCTTACCATTGCATCGACAGTCGTTGATGATATCCTGAAGGAAAAAAACACCATGCTATCCGAGAAACCCGAACACAGGATGGACACAATATCCAAGCTTGAGGAGGGAGCCGAAACCCCTGTGACAGGGAGGGTCATGAAGATATCAAGCCCCAGGACCTTCACCACCAGGAAGGGAAGGGAGGGGAAACTCGCCAACGTGATAATCGCAGATGATACAGGTGAACTCAGGGCAGTGTTCTGGACAGAGAACATCAAGCTCCTCAAGAAATTCAGGGAGGGCGATGTGATAAGGATAAAGGATGTTAACATAAGGGGAGGATTCGGCGGCAGGAAGGAGGCCCACCTCATGCCAAGATCCACCGTGGAGGTCCTTGACCCCGAGGACTACCCTGAATTCCCTGAGTACCGTGAGGAGATAACCCCGATAGGAGATCTGGTGGAGGATGATGAGGTCAATGTCATAGCAAGGATCACAGGAGTATCCCGTGTAAGGACCTTTGAGAGGGACGGAAGGGAGGGCAGGTTCATCTCCCTGGACATCATGGATGCAACGGGTTCAACGACCTACACCCTCTGGAACAATGACGTAAACCTCGTTGAGGAACTGGGACTGAAGGAGGGTGATGCAGTGAAGATACTCTGGGCCCAGCCAAGGAGAAGGGACGATAAGGTTACCCTCACCCACACCAGCCTCACAAGGGTGGTGCCGGGTGAATACGATGTACCTGAATTCAGGGAGGAGCTCGTGAAGATAGGGGACCTCCATGAGATGAGAAACGTCACTGTGATGGGCCTTGTGACAAAGGTCAATGACCCGGTAGAATTTGAGAGAAACGACGGCACAACAGGTTCTGTGAAGTCCATTGAGATAGCCGATGACACGGGATCTGCAAGGGTAACCCTCTGGGATGAGGATACACGCATCAAAATCAACAAGGGGGATATCATCAGGATATCAGGTGCCAATGTCGAGTTCGATGACTTCAACCAGTCCTACAGGATAAACACGAACTTCAACACCCGCATCACCCTCAACCCTGAATCCGACGGTGCACTGCTGAAGGTCCTTGAGGAGTACAGGGAACAGATGAGGCCAATGAAGATATCTGAGATACTTGAAATGGAGGATGAGGGAGAGGAAGTCGATGTCGTTGGAAGGATCTTCAGCCTCAGTGACCCCCGCGAATTTGAGAGGGAAGACGGGACCGGAATCGTGAGGTCAATGGAACTTGCCGATGAGACAGGCAAGATAAGGATCAGTCTCTGGGATGAAAAGGCCGAGAAACCCATGAATATCGGCGACGCAGTCAGAATAGAAAACGCACGCATAAGGCTTGGACTCTACAGCGTGGAACTCAGCGCCGGACGAACAACAAGGATAGTGAACCCCCTGCCAGAGGACATGGAGGACCTTCCATCCTTTGAGGAACTTGAGGAGATGCTCTATCAGACAAAGAAAATAGCCGACCTCGAGGAGGACGACAGGAACATAAGGATAATTGCAAGGGTCGTTGACCTCTTTGAACCCAGGGAGTTCCAGAGGGGTGACGGCACCCCCGGACTTGTGAGGACAGCTGAATTCGCTGATGACACGGGATCAATAAGGGCCAGCCTCTGGGACGATGCTGCTGAGAAACCCCTGAGCATAGGGGACCCCGTCAAGATAGAAAATCCCCGGGTGGTTTTCAGGGATGATATGGGTGGTGGAAGACTTGAAACTCAGCATAGGAAACAGTTCAAGGATTGAACCGGCCAGCGAGAGGGACCTTGAGGGTCTCCCATCCTTCGATGAACTCCAGGAGATGCTCTATCCCCACCGTGATATTGCGGATCTGGATGAGGATTCAAGGAACGTCCTCATAGAGGGTGAGCTGATCGAGATGTCAGGAAGACGGATTCTCTCCATAAAGTGCCCATCCTGCAATGAGAGGCTTGATCTCAGCGATGAGAACATATGCAACTTCTGCGGGGAACTGGTGGATGAACCACGCTACCTCCTCATGATCCCCGGGAGGATCATGGACGACACCGGTGAGGTCATGATAACCTTCTTTGGAAGGGAGGCAGAGAGTATCCTTGAAATGACAACAGATGAGGTTGTGAACATTATCAACCAGTCTGCAGATGAATCTGCACTTGAAGAACGTGTGGAGGATCTGAATGGAGTAACCGTGAGGGTTATTGGCAATGCAGATATGGATGTTTACAGCGAGGAGCTAAGGTTCATACCCAGAAAGGTCGTAAAGAAGGAACTTTAATTTACCGACGATCCATGCTTAATGAATATTTAAAGATTTAAGGGAGATTAAAATGGTTGAACTGGAAGATCTACCAAATGTAGGGGCTAAAACAGCACAGAAATTAAGGGACGCAGGTTTCGGTGACATGATGCGTCTTGCAACAGCCACAGCCAAGGAACTCTCTGTGAAGGCAGAGATTGGTGAGGGCGTGGCTGAAAAGGTGATAGAGGCTGCCAGAAGGGCTGAGAAGATAGACTTTGAAACAGCCTTCGATGTCATGGAGAGACGGAAGGATGTGGGGAGGATCACAACGGGGAGCAAGGCCCTCGATGAACTGATAGGTGGCGGAATCGAGACACAGGCAATAACCGAGGTTTTCGGAGAATTCGGGTCAGGTAAGAGTCAGCTGTCCCATGAACTTGCAGTCACGGTTCAGCTGCCAGAGGAGAGGGGAGGACTGGATGCTGAGGCTGTTTTCATAGACACAGAGAACACATTCCGTCCTGAGAGGATTGAGCAGATAGCAAATGCCTTTGAACTTGACCTTGAGGAGGTTCTGAATAAGATACACATTGCAAGGGCCTTCAATTCCAGCCACCAGATCCTCATGGCAGAGAAGGTCAATGAGCTCATCCAGGAGGGTAAGAACATACGCCTTGTGATTGTGGACTCCCTCACCGCCCACTTCAGGGCAGAGTATGTGGGTAGGGAGGCCCTTGCAACAAGGCAGCAGAAACTCAACCAGCACCTTCACACCCTTCAGAACATAGCAAACACCTATAACGCCGCGGTATTTGTCACAAACCAGGTCCAGGCCAGACCGGATGCGTTCTTCGGAAGCCCCACCAAGGCCATAGGTGGACACGTGCTTGGTCACGCCGCAACCTACCGTATCTGGCTCAAGAAGGGGCTTGCAGGTAAGAGGATAGCCAGGCTGGTTGACAGTCCCCACCTGCCCGAGGGTGAGTGTGTCTTCAAGATAACAACCGCGGGTATCGTTGATTAAACCAGATTTATTTTTTGATTTTTATGGGTTCCACTGAGACTGTACTGTCGGTGCTGGTTCTTGTCCTCCTTGGTTACATCCTCAAGGTCCTCGGGGTTCTCGGGGAGGAGGATGCATCCACCCTCAACCGGGTTGTCATCAATGTGGCCATACCATCCCTCATATTCACGTCCCTCTACCGGGCAGACCTATCAGGGATCTCAGACCTTGTACTCATACCGGTTATCTGCATGATTACGGGCACACTCTCTGGAACGATTGCATATCTCTGGGCAAGGAGAAGAGGACTGGATTCAGGTAAAACATGGGGTTTAACTGTAGCTGCAGCGATGATGAACTCCGGTTTCCTGGGTTACCCGGTCACAGCAGGGATATTCGGCTCAGAGGGACTTGTGAGGGCCATATTCTATGACACCGGCACCACACTGATGTTCACGTCCCTCGGACTTCTTCTATCACACATCTCTGGAGGTGAGGGTTCCAGAATCATGAAGAGGGCCGTCTTCTTCCCTCCTCTCTGGGCCTTCCTGCTGGGGGTCATCTTCAACCTCTGGGGACTTCCCACAGGCATTGCCGGCACCATCCTCGGATACCTCTCAGGGGCGGCGGTTCCGCTCATAATGATATCCCTGGGCCTTACACTCAACTTCAGATTTTTAAGGCATTCGGTGGCCGATGCGACCCTTGTCAGTGGTCTCAGGCTCCTCATATCTCCACTCATGGCAGCCGGGATCTCCTATGTCCTTGCATTCAGGGGACTTAACTTCTCTGTCACGGTACTCGAGGCTTCAATGCCCTCTGCAATGCTTGCAGCGGTACTTGCAATTGAGAACGACCTGGACGTGGACCTTGTATCATCATGCATATTCATGAGTACAATCCTAAGTCTCGTGTCGTTACCCCTCTGGTCAGTTGTGCTCTAAAAAGTCACAGCAAAATACACACAGAATAAACATTTATTTAATATACCTGAAAAAAACTGAGGAAAGTGTAATAGTATATAAACCTTACTTAAAGTTTTTGATAGAAATATTTATTTAGCACTGTGGTATACCTTACATCAACTGACTATCATTGCTAGATACCCCTATGCAAGGTGATCTAATGGCAGAAGAAAAAAAAGAAGAAACAATGGAAGAACCAAGAATTGGTGTTTACGTCTGCCACTGCGGTGTAAACATCGGCGGTGTGGTTGACATAGAAGCTGTCAGGGACTACGCTGCAAAATTACCCAACGTTGTAGTTTCAAAGGACTACAAGTACTACTGTTCAGACCCAGGTCAGCTCGAGATACAGAAGGATATCAAGGAGCTCGGACTGAACAGGGTTGTTGTGGCTGCATGTTCCCCAAGGCTCCACGAACCAACCTTCAGGAGATGTGTTGAGGAAGCAGGACTCAACCAGTTCCTCTTCGAATTCGCAAACCTCAGGGAGCAGGACTCATGGGTGCACATGGACGACCCTGAGGGTGCAACAGAAAAGGCCAAGGACCTTGTGAGGATGGCCGTTGCCAAGGCAAGGCTCCTGGAACCTCTGGAGGCATCAAAGGTCAGTGTGGATGACAAGGCCCTCGTCATCGGTGGTGGGGTTGCAGGTATACAGACAGCCCTTGACCTTGCTGACATGGGATTCAAGACCTACATGGTTGAGAAGAGGCCAAGTATCTCAGGAAGGATGGGTCAGCTCGACAAGACATTCCCGACCCTCGACTGTTCAATGTGTATCCTCGCACCTAAGATGGTGGACGTCGGTAAACATGACAACATTGAACTCATAACCTACGCTGAGGTTAAGGAAGTTGACGGTTACATAGGTAACTTCAAGGTCAAAATCGAGAAGAAACCCAGATACATAGATGAAGATCTGTGTACCGGATGCGGTTCCTGTGTCGAAGTATGTCCGATTGAAATGCCAAACTACTTCGACGAGGGAATCGGTATGACCAAGGCGGTCTACATACCATTCCCACAGGCAGTTCCACTCTGCGCAACCATCGACAAGGACTACTGTATAGAGTGCATGCTCTGTGATGAGATCTGTGAGAGGGGAGCCGTTAAGCACGACCAGGAACCAGAGGAAATCGAAATCGAAGTGGGTACCATAATCGTGGCCACAGGATACGATGCCTACGACCCAACCGAGAAGCTCGAATACGGTTACGGCAGACATACAAACGTAATAACCGGTCTTGAACTTGAAAGGATGATCAACGCTTCAGGTCCAACCGATGGTAAGGTCATCAAACCATCAGACGGTGAAAAACCCAAGAGGGTTGCCTTCATACACTGTGTCGGTTCAAGGGACGAACAGATCGGAAAACCATACTGTTCCCGTGTCTGCTGCATGTACATAATGAAGAACGCACAGCTCATAAAGGACAAGATGCCTGATACCGAGGTCACACTCTACTACATGGACATAAGGGCATTCGGTAAAGGATTCGAGGAATTCTACAAACGTTCACAGGAGAAATACGGAATCAAGTTCATCAGGGGACGACCTGCTGAGATCCTCGAAAACCCTGACCTGACACTCACAGTGAGATCAGAGGACACACTCCTCGGTAAGGTCACAGAGTACGACTACGACATGGTTGTACTCGGTGTGGGACTTGTCCCACCAGAGGGCTCTGAGAAACTCAGACAGACCATAGGTCTATCCAAATCTGCAGACGGATTCCTGATGGAAGCTCACCCAAAACTCAGGCCGGTTGACACACTGACAGACGGTGTGTACCTTGCAGGTGTTGCTCAGGGTCCAAAGGACATTCCTGACGCTGTTGCACAGGCATCAGGTGCAGCTGCACGTGCAGCAATACCAATGGTTAAGGGTGAAGTGGAAATCGAGCCAATAGTCGCCGTGACAGACTCCGATGTCTGCGGTGGATGTGAGGTCTGCATAGAACTGTGTCCATTCGGTGCCATAAGCATAGAGGAAGGCCATGCAAACGTTAACGTGGCCCTCTGTAAGGGATGCGGAACATGTGTGGCAGCATGCCCATCAGGTGCCATGGACCAGCAGCACTTCAGGACCGAGCAGATCATGGCCCAGATCGAAGCTGCACTCAACGAACAGGCAAAATAGATGGGTTAACCCCATCAAATCCTTTATCCTTTTTCTAACTTACATAATACTCCGAGCAATCGGATTCGGAATCCCCCCAGCTATCAACACGCGTTTTTTATGTTGACATCGCAACTGGTAATGGAAGTTAACACCAATTTTATATTGTCATTGCAACTATTTTCCTATTGGAGATGATTTTCATGGTCAGCAATCAGGATTATACCGAGAAGATCAGACAGCTTATGAAGGACCATAACAGCTGGATGGAGTCAAGCATTAACCTCATAGCAAGTGAAAACATAACGAGTTCACGGGTGAAGGAGGCACTCCTCTCGGATCTATCCCACCGATATGCAGAGGGCCTCCCCGGTGAAAGACTCTATGAGGGATGCAGGTACATCGACGAGATTGAAGAGTTAACAATTGAACTTTCAAAGAGGCTCTTCAGGGCGGAACATGCGAACGTCCAGCCAACATCAGGTGTCGTGGCAAACCTCGCCTGTTTCTTCGCCACAGCAGAGGTGGGCGACCCCATAATGGCCATGGAGGTCCCCTACGGAGGACACATATCCCATGCCAGGGTCAGCGCAGCCGGTGTAAGGGGTTTCCAGATATACACACACCCCTTTGACTTTGAGAACATGAACATAGACGCCGATGCAATGAAGAAGAAGATACTGGAGGTTAAACCAAGGATAATACTCTTCGGCGGAAGCCTCTTCCTCTTCCCTCACCCTGTGGAGGAGGCTCTTGAGGCCGCCGAGGAGGTGGGGGCAAGGATAATGTACGATGGTGCCCACGTCCTGGGCCTCATTGCAGGGGGCTACTTCCAGGACCCACTACGTGAGGGCGCCGACATGCTTGTTGGAAGCACCCACAAGACCTTCCCGGGCCCACAGGGCGGTATAATCCTCTGCAGGGAGGAACTTGCAGCTGACATAGATGAGGCGGTGTTCCCCGGACTTGTGAGCAACCACCACCTCCACCACGTGGCCGGCCTTGGGATAGCAACGGCAGAGATGCTGGAATTTGGAGCTGAATATGCAGCCCAGACAATCAATAATGCCAGGAAACTCGCTGAAAACCTCCATGAACTCGGATTCAACGTGTTATGTGAGCACCTTGACTTCACAGAGTCCCACCAGGTGGTGATGGACGTCTCTGATATTGGAAGGGCAGCAGAGATCTCAAAGAGGCTCGAGGCCAACAACATAATACTCAACAAGAACCTCCTCCCATGGGATGATGTGAACAGGTCAGATGACCCATCAGGGATACGCATAGGTACACAGGAGATAACAAGGAGGGGCATGAAGGAGTCAGAGATGTCAGAGGTTGCAGAGTACATCAAGAGAGTTGTTATGGACGGAAAGGATGTCAGGGACGAGGTTGCAGAGTTCATGTCATCATATACCCGGGTCCACTACGCCTTTGAGGACTCGGAGGCCTACAAGTACATGGAGATCCAGTAGATGAGGATTGCCTGGGCATTCACAGGTGCAGGCCACCTCCTCCTTGAAAGCGTCGAGGCCCTTGAGGCCATGGTTGAAGGGGGACACGAGGTGACCATTCTGCTCTCAGGCGCAGCGGAGGAGGTCCTGAGGATGTACGGCCTCCTTGAAAGGGTTAAAAGACTTTCAGGGGGTTACTACCGGGAACTCATAACCGAGGACCAGGAGGGCTACAGTTTCCCCATAACAGGTAGGCTTTCCATGGGAAGATACGATCTCCTGGTGGTCTCACCTGTAACCTCCAACACCGTGGCCAAGGTCGTCCACGGCATAGCAGACACCCTTGTCACCAATGCAGTTGCCCAGGCAGGCAAGGGTGGGGTGCCGGTTTACTGTGTACCCGTTGACCTTGAGGAGGGCGACGTTGAGACGGTTCTGCCATCAAAACTTGAACTTGAACTCTGCAGAGGATGTGAACCATGTCTTGCAGCTGCAGCATGCCCCGAGGACGCCATAGTTCCGGGTGTTGAGATAAGACTACTCAGCTGCAGGGGCTGCGGCGCCTGCAGAACAGCCTGTCCCCACGGCGCGGTCTCAGGGGGCCGGATCATAACCATACACATGAGGGAAGTGGATATAAGGAACACAGCAAGACTCGCTGCAATGGATGGAATAAGGGTTTTCGCAAAACCCGGGGAGATTCTGGAGAACATGGCGCACAGTCATATCTAAGCAGGATAATACAAAAACCATCCGGCAGCTATTCAAACACCGAAAGGCACCCTGATCAGTCTTAATAATAGACAATAAAAAAAACCAAAAAACTTAATTTTTTTCAGGACCATATAAACCTCAGGGGTGTTTTTTATGGAGGGTAAACGAATAGATTTTCTTCTGGAGGAACTCCGGAACCCGGACTGGGTCGTGCGTGAGGATGCCGTGGAACTACTTGCAGAGGTGGCTGACCCACGTGCAGTGGGGCCACTCATTGAAGCCCTTGATGATGAGGACTACCATGTGAGGGAGGCTGCAGCGCTCGCCCTTGCAACCTTTGATGATAGGATGGCGGTTGAACCACTCAGGGAGCACCTCTCGGATGATAAACCTGGAGTCAGATATGCGTGTGCACTGGCCCTCGGGATACTGGGTGATGAGGATTCAATCCCGGACCTTGAGGAGCTCCTTGATGATGAGAGCCCGATGGTTAGGAGGGTGGCTGAGGTCGCCATTTCTGAGATAAGGAAACGTGCAGCTTAGTTCTGAGTTCTGCTCTGGCTGTTGCTATCCGGTATGAGCATCTGGCAGATCACCTACTGAAATCATATCAGGACTGCAGGTCCCTGAATTCGATTGTATCCCCAACCCGGGTCCCTGAATCCCTGATCTTTCCCTCCCTGAGTTCTATAACATACCTTGCGGGTTTCCTGGGGTTGTAGATCTGCCATGGCCTGAGGGTTACACTGTCAACGACCCGCATATCTCCATCAACAAATAAAACGTCCAGCGGGACAAGCATGAAGAACATGTGTATCCCTGAGCCATACCTCCCCCTCCCCACAGGTATCTCCAGCACAAGTCCGGTTTCAACGTCCCTGCGTAGCATCAGGCCCCTGAAGCGTGACATGAATGTCCTGGCAAATCTGACGGCACCCAGACTGGTGCCCCGCGTCTTATTAATGACCTCTCTCTTCATCATAATTTCTCCTGAACTGGATGTATATACTTATTTATATCATCACCCCAAAACCATAAACCATTACTGTGGATATTCATCAGGAGGTTATCACTGTGAGAAATATTATCGTTGAACCCCTTAACCAGACACCAATCGAGGATCAGAAGGTGGAGATAGTTGAAAGGAAGGGCATAGGGCATCCGGACAGTATAAGTGACGGGATCGCGGAATCAGTGAGCAGGGCCCTATGCAACGCCTACCTTGACAGGTTCGGTGCAATAATGCACCACAACACCGACGAGGTTCAGATAACAGCCGGCGAATCAGCCCCCCAGTTCGGAGGCGGCGAGGTCATAAAACCCATGGAGATACTCCTCACAGGGAGGGGCATAGCAGAGGTTGATGGTGAGAAGATAGGCCTCGACAGGATAGCCATCTCAGCGGCCAAGGAGTACCTGAGGGAGAACATACTGAACCTTGATGTTGAAACCTGCGCCGTGGTTGAGTGCAAGATCGGCCATGGCTCAGGGGACCTCAGGGATGTATTTGCCAGGAAGGGCAGGGCACCCCTCTCAAACGACACATCCTTCGGTGTTGGATTCGCTCCCTTCTCAGAGACAGAGAGGATAGTCATGGAGGCAGAGAACCTCCTGAACTCACCCGAATTCAAGAAGAAGCACCCTGCCGTTGGTGAGGACATAAAGGTCATGGGGCTCAGGGAAAATGATAACATCACACTCACGGTCGCCTGTGCAATGGTTGACAGGTACGTCTCAGACCTCGAGGAGTACCTGGAGGTCAAGAACGTTGTGAGGGATGAGGTCTTCAAAATCGCCTCAAAACTCACAGACAGGAACCTTGAGGTCTTTGTCAACACCGCCGACCGCTGCGAGGATGATGAACCCTCAGTCTACATCACTGTAACAGGGACCTCCGCAGAGATGGGTGACGATGGATCAGTTGGAAGGGGTAACAGGGCCAATGGACTCATAACACCCAACAGGCCAATGTCAATGGAGGCAACATCAGGTAAGAACCCCATAAACCATGTGGGTAAGATCTACAACCTCCTCTCAAACCAGATGGCCGGAGATATAGTTGAAAGTGTTGAGGGTGTTAAACAGGTCCACATAATGATACTGAGCCAGATAGGAAAACCGATTGACCATCCAAAGGCTGCAACAGCCCAGGTGATCCTTGAGGACGGGTATACAATGGATGAAGTCACAGGGAAGGTTTCAGGTGTCATGGACGCCTGGCTGGAGGACATACCCAGCATAACCGAGATGTTAGTGAAGGGACAGCTCAGGACCTTCTAATATCCAGCTGAGGGAGAAACACATGCCAATCCAGGAAGCCGAAAAATCCTACAGACCCCACAGGATCGAGGAGAAGGTCCAGAGTTTCTGGGAAGAAAGGGACATCTATGAACGGGTGAAGGAACTGAGGGAGGATAGGCCACGCTATTCATTCCTTGACGGCCCACCCTACTGCAGTGGAAGGATTCACCTCGGCACAGCATGGAACAAGATAATGAAGGATACATACCTCCGCTTCAAGTCAATGAAGGGGTTCAATGTCAGGAGGCAGCCTGGATGGGACACCCACGGTCTCCCCATCGAACACAAGGTCGAGGGACTCCTTGGTGTCAGGAGCAAGAAGGACATTGAGGACAAGATTGGAATCGAGGAATTCGTCAACAAATGCAGGGAATTTGCAGTTGAGAATAAGGCAGTCATGACAGGCCAGTTCCAGCGTCTGGGTGTATGGATGGACTGGGATGACCCCTATGTAACCTTTGACCCCGCCTACATGGAATCATGCTGGTGGACCCTCAAAAGGGCCCATGAAAAGGACCTCCTTGTGAGGGATCTGAGGGTCATAACCTGGTGTCCACGCTGTGAAACAGCCCTGGCCCTGGCAGAGATCGACTACCATGATAAGGAGGACCCATCAATCTATGTGAAGTTCCCTGTTTCAGGGGACACCCACATACTTGTATGGACAACCACGCCCTGGACTCTCCCTGCGAACATGGCGGTTGCGGTCCACCCGGACTTTGAATACGCCTACGCACGCCTTGATGGAGAAACCTACATAATGGCAGAGGCTCTGGTCGAGAAGGTTCTTGGTGAAGAAGCCGAGATCCTGAAAAGGGTTAAAGGGACCGAACTAGAGGGTTTAACCTACAGGCACCCCCTCGATGATGAGGTACCCCTCCACAGGGAGATTGAACACAGGGTGATCCTGGGGGACCACGTAACCCTGACAGAGGGGACAGGCTGCGTCCACACAGCACCGGGGCATGGTCCAGAGGACTTCGAGATAGGTAAGAAGTATGGTCTTGAGGTCATCTGTCCGGTGGACGAGGCAGGCATCTTCACAGAGGAAGCAGGAAAGTACTCTGGCCGCTTTGTCAAGGATGCCGACGAAGACATAATAGCTGACCTCAGATCAAAGGGTCTGCTCCTGAAGGCCGGGACCATAAGCCACAGGTACGGGTTCTGCTGGAGGTGCAAGACACCAATAATATACCTTGCAACAGAGCAGTGGTTCCTCAAGATAACCGAGATAAAGGATAAGATGCTGAGGGAACTTGACAGGGTCCAGTGGGTCCCCTCATGGGCAGGGGAGAGCAGATTCAGGAACTGGATAGAGAATGCACGTGACTGGACCATCTCAAGGCAGAGGTACTGGGGAATACCCATACCAATATGGATATGTGAGGAATGTGACAGCATACACGTGGTTGGATCCATAGATGAACTCAGGGAGCTGGCGGTGGAGGGAGAACTCGAGGGAGACTTCATCCACAGGCCCCACGTGGACAGGATAGTCCTTGAATGCGGTGAATGCGGTGGAAGGATGAAGAGGACACCTGACGTCCTGGATGTCTGGATAGACTCCGGGGTGGCTGGCTGGGCAGCCCTCCACTACCCCTCAGAGACAGAACTCTTCAGGGAATGGTTCCCCTACGACTTCATAACCGAGGGCCATGACCAGACCCGTGGCTGGTTCTACTCACAGCTGGGATGCGGTGTCATAGCCCTGGATGAGGTCCCCTACAGGAGGGTCCTCATGCACGGCTTCACCCTGGATGAAGAGGGCCGTAAGATGAGCAAATCCCTGGGAAACGTTGTTGAACCCGAGGATGTCATAGAGAAGTATGGTGCAGACGTCCTGAGATTCTATCTCCTCTGGGAAAACAAGCCATGGGAGGACCTCAAATTTGTATGGGATGAGCTCAGGAACGTCAACAAAATGTTCAACATACTCTGGAATGTCTATGTATTCGCAACAACCTACATGTCCCTTGACAGGTTCCAGCCAGGAGACCACAGTGCTGAGGATCTTAGCTTCAGGGATGAGGACCGGTGGATCCTCTCAAGGATCAACTCCGTGGCCCTTAAGGTCACAGAGGCCATTGAAAACCTCCACTTCCACAGGGCCACCCGTGAAATCCATGACTTCATAGTGGAGGACCTCAGCCGCTGGTACATAAGGCTGATAAGGAGCCGCACCTGGATAGAGAGGGACGACCCCGATAAACTCGCAGCCTACCACACCCTCTACACGGTCCTCAAGACCCTCATAGTCACCCTATCACCGATGGCACCCCACGTATGTGAGGACATCTACCAGAACCTTGTAAGGGGAGCTGAACCGGATTCACCAGAGAGCATACACATGCTTGACTGGATCCTGGATGAGGGGGCAGTTGACAGCCAGCTTGAGGCCGATATGGATATCGTCAGGGAGATAATAGAGGCCTGCGCAAGGGCCAGGGACACAGCAAGGTACAAGCTCAGATGGCCGGTCAGGGAGATGGTGGTGGTGTCTGAGGATGAAGGTGTTCTGAAGGCCGCAGAGTCCCTCAAGAACGTCATAGCAGAGCAGGCCAATGCAAAGTCCATCAAAACCTCAACGGAGTTCCCTGACATGAAAATAATAGCCAGGCCAAATCCAGCAACCCTGGGGCCCAGGCTTAGGCAGGACATTCCCCTGGTGATGAGGGAACTGGAAGGCGCAGACGGATCAGCAGTGAAGGCTGCACTGGACTCCGATGGTGAGTTCACGGTTGAAACTGATGGCAAGAAATTTAAACTCACATCTGAGGATATTGTATTTGAAACAGAGCTTCCAGAGAATATAGTGAGCGCTCAGTTCGATGGGGGAAGCGTTTTCATCGACACAGAGCTCACACCTGAGATCATGAGCGAGGCAATGGCCCGGGAACTTGTAAGGAGAATCCAGGATATGAGGAAGGACCTTGACCTGGACGTTGAGGCCAGCATAGAGGTGTCAGTTAAATGCAGCGAAGAATTCAGGGAACTCACAGAACCCCAGAGGGAGTTCATAGAGAACGAGGTGAGGGCCAGCACACTATCCTTTGATTACTCTGAACTCGAATACACCAAGGAATGGAAGATATCAGACGAAAACCTGATAATATCAATAAAACCTGCAAAGGTGTGAAAATGGTTTTAACCGATTCTGAAATGGAATTTATAAGGAAGGAGCTTGGGAGGGACCCCAACCCCCTCGAGTACGGGATGCTGGATGTCATGTTCTCGGAGCACTGCTCCTACAAGAGCAGCCGACCGGTCCTGGGCCTCTTCCCTACAGAGGGCGAGGATGTCATAATCGGCCCGGGTGATGATGCAGGTGTTGTGGAGATAACCGATGAACTGGCACTGGTCATCGGAATTGAAAGTCACAACCACCCCTCAGCCATAGAACCCTATGGTGGCGCAGGTACAGGTATAGGGGGCATATTAAGGGATATAATCTCAATGGGGGCCATGCCGGTGGCTCTCCTGGACTCACTCCGTTTCGGATACCTTGAGGACCAGAAGTCAAGGTACCTCTTTGAGCACGTTGTCAGGGGAATATCAGACTACGGGAACCGTGTGGGCGTACCAACAGTTGCTGGCGAGGTCGAATTCGATGAAAACTTCCAGCTGAACCCCCTCGTAAATGTTATGTGCGCGGGACTTGTACCTAAGAATGATATAAAGCGGGGAATCGCCCCCCGCCCCGGCGACGTCTTCCTCCTCATGGGGGGAAGGACAGGAAGGGACGGGATACATGGGGTCACCTTCGCATCCGAGGAGCTCACAAGTTCCTCTGAACTCGAGGACCGCCCCGCGGTCCAGGTGGGGGATCCCTTCACAAAGAAGATGGTCATGGAGGCAAGCTTCGAGATAATGGATGAGATAGAGGTCTCAGGAGTCAAGGACCTTGGAGGGGGAGGTCTGACCTGCTGCATCTCCGAACTGGTCGCCAAGTGTGACAACGGTGCAAGGGTCAGCCTCGAGGCCATACCACTGCGGGAGGAGGGGATGACCCCCTATGAGATCATGCTATCAGAGTCACAGGAGCGCATGATCTTCGTGATGGCACCAGATGATGTTGAGGCTGCAATGGAAATCTGCAGGAAATATGAGTTACCAGCAGCGGTTATAGGTGAGGTTACAGACACAGGCAGGATGATCGTTGAGAGCGAGGGCGAGGTCATAGCTGATCTACCAGCAAAGCTCCTGGCGGACCCTCCAGTGGTTGAGAGGGAAGCCAGAAAGCCCCAGCTACCGGAGGGACAGGTGGAGGTTAAGCATCCCCCCCTTAAGGACACACTCCTGAAGCTGATATCATCACCAAACATTGCAAGCAAGCGCTGGGTTTACAGGCAGTACGACCATGAGGTCCAGATAAGGACCGTCGTAAAACCAGGGGACGATGCAGCCGTCCTGAGGGTTGATGGCACAACAGGGGTTGCACTCACCGTCGACTGCAACAGCATCCACACGAAGCTCGACCCCTACGGTGGAGGCGCGGCCTCGGTCGGGGAGGCCATAAGGAACGTTGTATCAATGGGGGCCTGGCCTGTCTGCATAGTTGACTGCCTCAACTTCGGCAACCCAGAGAAGCCTGAGGTATTCTGGCAGTTCAGGGAATGTGTGAGGGGCATGGCTGATATGGCAGAAACCTTCAGCACCCCCGTTATAAGTGGTAACGTGAGCTTCTACAATGAGACAGAGGGCGTCACCGTGAACCCATCCCCTGTGGTGGGTGTGGCAGGTAAACTATCCCTTGATAGCATAAAGACCTTGGACTTCAAGGACGAGGGGGAGGAGATAGTGGTCATCGGGGAAACAGGGCCGGAACTGGGCGCATCAGAGTACCTGAGGACAGTTCATGGTATCGTGGATGGAAAACCCCCTGAAACAGATCTTAAGGCAGAGTTTGAAGCTGCAAAGGCAGTTAAGGAGATAATCGACGGGTCCGGAAATAAGGTGACAGCGGTCCATGACTGCTCAGCCGGGGGAATAGCTGTGGCAGTGGCTGAGATGGCCATAAAGTCAGGCATCGGGGCCAGGATAGACCCCATGAAGATCCCTGGCAGATTCAGGAACATCCACGAGGCCCTCTTCTCAGAGTCCAATGGAAGGTACATAATGACCGTGAGGGGATCAGCCAGGGACATACTGGGCGGGCTGGATGTCCCATGGGCTGTTATTGGAACCACCGGCGGCAGGACCCTTGAATTCGGCGATGTGGCCCTGGACATCTCGGAACTTGATGATGCCTATCACGGCGTGATTGAGGCATACATGTCCACATAGGTGTTCCTTTGAAATACCGGAGGGAATTCTTCAGGCAGCTGATACATGCAACCGGCATAGTCTTCGTGATCCTTGCAGGCTACCTGGACACCACCTCCATGATAATCCTCTCCCTTGCAGCAGCCATATGTGGGGAGATCATATTCCAGCTTGACAGGAGATTCTACCTGCCCTTCTTCTCAGTAATCCTGAGGGGCTGCAGAAGGGATGATACTGAGAGGGGCTTCATTTACTATTTCATTGGCATGACCCTCACCTATTCCCTCTTTGGATTCAACATGGCTGTGGCCAATGCAGCCATCATCATACTGACACTCGGAGATTCACTATCAACCATAATCGGGAGGAGGTTCGGGAAACACCCCATCCCACTTAAACATGATAAGAGCATTGAGGGGTCAGCAGCATTCCTTGCAGCAGGATTCCTGGGGTCCCTTTTCTTCGTTGAACCCATACATGCCCTCACAGGCGCCATCACAGGCATGCTGGTGGAGGCATACACACCGGTGGAGGATAATATAGTCATCCCCCTTGTGGTGGGGGCTATTCTACTGATTTAAATGTCCTTACACCGGGACACAATTAGTTATTTTCAGTTTATGTTAAGTTTATAAGCGATATTCAGTTTTGAGAGGTTTTTCTGTTCAGAGCCTTATAACGCCCTCCCTTCTGAAGGAGACAACGGCTGCCAGGAATATGAGCACCGAGAAAACTGTAGATGGTACCATGTCATAGATAATCCCGGGGTCCAGGTGGGGTCCTGATGACATTTTAACAATTAGCAGGCTGGGTATGAACCTTATTAGGGGGTTGAGGGCACCCATATCCATGAAGAGCGGCACAAAGAGGATAAAGGTTGCAAAGAAGAGTACAACGGTAATTGCTGAGTTGGCCTCCTTTGTGCTGTCTGCAAGGATTGATATGAACAGACCCACACCAATGAATCCAAGACCTGTAATGAGGAGGAGAAGGGCCAGTAATGGCATGTTATACACAGGTACCCTCAGAAGGACCAGGAGTCCAAGCCAGAGCATGCTCTGGATAAATGAGAATACCAGTGATGGCAGTATCTTACCGAGGATTATCATGGTCTCGGAGAGGGGTACCATGAGCAGCACCTCAAAGGTCTTCCGCTCCTTCTCTCCCACGACACTGTCCGTTACCATGTTGCTCCCCAGGAAGAAGGGGAGGAAGACAACGAAGGGGAGGATGAAGCCGTACATTATCTCCACAAAGTAGGAGCTCTCAAGGGCAAGGGGCCTGTAGTCCTCCCTCCTGATGGGGACAACCTTAAGCTTCACAGGTTCCTCAAGGGCCTGGATTGTCCCGGCCGGGAGTCCAGACTCCCTGAACCTTTTCTGACTTATATACCATGAAGCTGCGCCCTGAAGCCTTTCGCTCATGATTGTGTAGAACACGCTGGAGGTGTCGGCCTCTATCCTCACGTCTCCTCCACTCAGGTAGACGATGGCCACAACCTCTGATCCAAGGCTCTTCCTGGCGCTCTCAATGTCACTGAATTCCCTTACACTGAGACCCTCCCTTTCAAGGCCCTCAGTGAGGAGCCCGTCACCATCAACCACACCGACCTTCAGGAAACCTGAACCACCCCACCTCTCTATCAGCTGGGGGTCGGCAGCAACCGAGCTCACAATGGCGAGTCCATAGGCCCCCAGTATTATTATGACCTGAACGAGGATGAGAAGCATGTAGATCCTGTTGGAGAATATATCACGGGCCTCCTTAAGTGCCAGTGCTTTCAGTTTCATGGTTTCACCATTAACCTCAGTATACCTGGTCTGGGACCGAATACCACATCATCCCTCCCGAACAGCCTGACTGCAAGGCCATAGAATATGATGCTGAGTACAAGGATTGAGATGGCTGGAGGAATGATGTCGGCAGCCCCCAGGCCTGGCCCGATATCATCTTTATTGTGAGTGTCATGGGTGAAACTGAACCTGATGAACCTGCCATGTAGGCCAGGGCCGGGGCAATGAGGTACGCTGCAGATATGATGTAAGCCAGGGTTATCCCTATACCAGCCTCACGGTAGTTCCTTGCATAGACAGATATGAGGGCGGTGAGCCCCACAACCGGAGCCGATGAGGCAACAACTGTGAAATAGGCGCCCAGGGGGTTGACCATATGGAACCCCGAGGCCAGGATGAGAATCATCCATACACCGATCTGGAGGGCAAGTACAGTGATCACCGAGAGGCACTTACCGAGGATGATCTCTGAACGCCTGACCGGCATGGCAAGGAGGGCCTCCCCGGTCTTCCGCTCCTTCTCACCCACGATACTGTCCACAACAAGGTTACCGAAGAGGAAAACCGGGAGGAAGAGGAGGATTGAAACCATCACCCTTGTCACAAGCTGAACCGGGAGCGGCTCCCCACGGGTCTCCTCCCTGACCTCCGGGTCGGGACCAGGCGATTTCACAAACTCCTCTGATATCAGGCTGGAGGCCCGTTCAACAGCGGCTTCAACTTCATCCCGCACCACGCTCCTCCTGGGATCCGAGTAGTCAAGGTAGAGGGTTGCATTGAGAGGTATGCCGGTGAAGTTGTCAACCACCAGCACGGATCCAGCATCCCCTCCCTCACGAATATCAAGGACGTCAGGGTTAAGCTGTCCCTGGATCAGGCCGGAGGGATCAATGACACCGAGCTCTGCAAATCCGGTGAGGGATGGTGTGAGGGCTTCACCACTCTCCAGAACATCTGTGAATCCACTGAACATGAACAGTGTTAAAATCAGGACCGCTATCTGGAACAGGAATATGAAGAGGAACTTCCGGCTTCTCAGCGTGCTCCTCAGTTCCCATTTTGCCACCTTGAGGAGATTCATCCTGACCCCCTGAGGCTCTCTATAAAAACATCGTTTAGTGTGGCCTCCCGGGTGTTAACCCCTGATACGTTGGCCCCGAGTTCCATTATAACACCCGATATGGCTCCCCGGTTTTCAAGGGACACCCTGAGTGTGCTGCCATCAACTTCAACGGATTTTACACCAGGGATCATCATGAGATCGCCCTCACCTACAGAGGAAATGTCCCTCACCTTCACCTCAAGGACCAGGTCCCCCCGGATCTTTGATTTCAGTTCATCAGGTGTTCCAATATCCAGTATCCGGCCCTGGTTTATTATTGCAACCCGGTCACAGAGGTACTCAGCCTCCTCCATGTAGTGGGTGCATAGTATCATGGTCTTTGATCCCTTCAGGTCCCTTATGAACTCCCTTATTGAGAATGCGGTTGCAGGATCAAGTCCCATGGTTGGTTCATCGAATATTATGATGGGGGGGTCATGTATCAGGGCCCTGGCTATACCTATCCTCTGCCTGAGGCCCTTGGAGAAGGTGTTGATGGGGTCCATGGCCCTATCGGTCATACCAACCAGTTCAAGGAGCTCAGCTATCCTGTCATCAAGCACATCCCTGGGGACACCGTAGAGTTCACCAAAGTATCGGAGGAGGTCCCCTGCCCTGAAGCGCTCGTAGAGGTTGGGCTCCTCTGGAAGGTAACCTATCATGGACTTGACACTGAGGGGGTCCTCTGTGACGTCATGGCCCCCCACCCTGACGGTCCCGGAGTCAGGGTGAAGTATGCCAGCTATTATACGTATGGCCGTGGTCTTACCGGCCCCGTTGTGGCCGATGATACCCATGAGCTCACCCTCAGCCACACTGAAGCTCAGGTTATCAAGGGCCCTGATCCTCCCAAAACTTTTACTCACAGATTCAACCTCTATCATGGAGCCTCCCGGACCACATGGGTCCCTCGTAGAGATATCATGTTCATCCATTGAGTCCCCCAGTCAGCCACTGGAGGTCCCGCTGTAGCGATAACATTTTTATCGAGTGCATCAATTCCTGAATTAATTATATGGGGGTCCTTTATATATAGGTCCATATAAGAGAGTAGTTAAGCGGTGATGATCACATGTTCCTATCAGAGCTCTTACCGGTCAGGGATGCATTCAGGATTCTTGATGAGAACCAGAGGTTCACGGAACCAGAGACCGTGGATCTTCTTGAGGCCTATCACAGGGTCCTTGCAGATGACATAGTATCAAGGTTTGACTCGCCACCCTTTGACAGGTCTGCCATGGATGGCTATGCTGTGAGGGCAGAGGACACCTTCGGTTCATCCCCTGGGAACCCCTCAACATTGAGGGTCACAGACTCGATAGGTGCCGGTGAGGTTTCAGGGGTAGATGTTGGGCATGGAGAGGCTGTGAGGATAGCCACAGGTGCCCCGATCCCTGCCGGAGCCGATGCTGTTGTGATGGAGGAGTACACGCTCCAGGATGGGCCAGATATCAGGGTTTTAAGGCCAGTAGCCCCCTCTGAGAATGTGGCTCCGGCCGGTGAGGATGTGAGAAGAGGGGTCACAGTACTGCGGGAGGGGACCCTCATGAGGCCACAGGAAATCGCCATGGCAGCATCAGCAGGTTACAGTAAGGTTAGGGTATTTAGAAGACCGTCAGTGAAGGTTATAGTAACCGGAAATGAACTGGTGGACCCTTCTGATGACCTTGAGCCAGGTAAGGTACCCAATTCCAATTTATACACATTAAATGCCCTGGTTGAAAGTGCTGGGGGGTCTGCAGACCCCGTGCATCTTCCTGATGATATTGACACTGTTGGGGAGGAGATAGAATCCTCTGCCAGTGAATACGATGTGATAATAACAACGGGGGGAACCGCCATAAGCCGTGGAGACGTGGTTGTTGACGCCGTGGATGGTCTGGGGGAGGTATTATTCCATGGAGTGGCCCTGAGACCCGGTAAACCAGTTGCATTTGGGATGGTCTCTGAAACACCGGTCTTCATGCTTTCAGGTTACCCTGTTGCAGCCATGGTGCAGTTCGATGTATTTGCAAGGTACTACCTGCTGAGGATGCAGCACCTTGACTACAGGCACCGGGCAGTGAAACGGAGGTGCAGGGCCAAGGTCGCCTCCGGGCCCGGAAGGACAGACTACCTGCGGGCCTGGGCTGATGATGAGGAGGTTGAACCTGTGCAGAGCAGAGGATCAGGTATTATAAGGTCAATGGTGGGGTCAAACGCCTACATAGTCATAGATGAGAACCTTGAGGGGATATCAGCTGGAGAGGAGTGTGACGTGCTCCTCTTTGATTCCATGGTAATATAATGGATGTTTAGGGATCCTTAAACTGGATCTGCCATCATGAGGGAAGCGTTAAAACTGATGGATATATATGGCTGCTGCAACAACCATTAAAACAAGAGGGTGTTATCTGATATGAACGCTTTATGGTTTTATCTAATCGCATTTATTCTCATATGGACAATGGCCATCCTGTTCAGGGACAGGCTGAAGATTGAGATACATGGGCCCCTGCTAATGAGAAGAACTAAGAGGCTCAGGGGATTCATAGATGGTCTTGCATCAGGCCATCCCAAGCTATGGCGATGGATCATGAATGCAGGCATACCCGTGGCATTCTTCTTCATGTTCTACATGCTATACATGCTTGTGATGTCCCTCCAGAACATATTTGTAACTCCCCAGGCGTCACTCATAGTGCCGGGTGTTGACATACCCGGGTCACCGGTCTACGTGCCCCTGGGGTATGGTATAATTGGACTTGCGACGGTCATCGTGGTCCATGAGTTTGCCCATGGTATCCTTGCAAGGCTGGAGGGTGTCCGTATAAAATCAATAGGCCTCCTTCTCCTCGCAATACTTCCGGGCGCATTTGTTGAACCTGACGAGGAGGACATCAAAAAAATCAGACCCATCTCAAAGATGAGGATATATGCTGCCGGATCCGTGGCAAACCTTATACTTGCAGGTATATGCTTCGCCCTCTTCTTCGGTATTTCGAGCTTTGCCATGCCCGCGGCATTCCAGCCAGATGGTGTTCAGATAGACAGTGTTGTGCCAGGAAGCCCGGCGAGCAAGGTCCTCACCCCTGGACTTGTAATTGAGAGCATCAACGGGATGCCAACAAGTAACCTGACAACCTACAGCGCTGCACTCAAAACGATAAGTGTGGGGGAGGTTATCAATATAACCACGGATCAGGGGACCTTTCACCTGAAGACCGGGAGGAATCCTAACAACTCAAGCAGGGCCTACATGGGCATCCGGACCAGCAACCACCTACGGGTGAGGGACTCCGTTGCATCAGTGTTGGGGGATACCTTACCCTTCGCCCTGACCTATCTTGAGGAACTCTTCTTCTGGATATTCTTCCTCAACTTTGCGGTTGGTACGGTGAACCTACTTCCTGCGAAGCCCCTGGACGGCGGTCTGATGTTTGAGGAGCTCCTGAGGTACAGGTTACCTGAGAGGATTGTGAAGCCTGCTGTTAGCTACGTATCCATATTTGTTATACTCATCATAGCGGTGAGTATAATCTGGGGAACCGGGCGGGGACTTCTCATGATATTCTGATCTGATCTGTCCTTTCTATCAGGACCTGATTTTTTTGATGTTCTGATTCTATTGGCCGTCCCCATCAGGACCTGCCCTTCCTGCAGTTGAAGCAGACCTGGTCCTCCCTGTCTGTCCTGTATATCCTGCCACAAATGGGGCACATCACGGTCCTCATACCGGAACCCCTTCTCTTCACCGCGGGGTCACTGCACTGGCAGCGAATCCCGACCATCTTTTTTGTCATAATCAGTAATATGCTGGTTCCCACTGATATCTCTGTTCATGGTGATGCTGAATTTTCATGGATGCTCCTGAAAAAGAGAAGAGTATGGAGGTCAGTCCACGGGCACCTCAAGACCCTTAACGCCCTCTGCAAGTTCAACAGTTATCCTTAGCAGACCATCTGAGAAACCTGCAGACGCAGTTTCTGGCTTCACACGGTGCGCAAGTGACCAGCAACCGCTGTACTTAAACTTTTCACCTTCAGCATTGAGACAGAAACCCTGCTCCGTCATTTCAAGGTGGATATCGCTCTTCTTCACACCCGGAACTTCAACCGTGATCTCATAAATCTTACCGGTGTGGTGATATATGCTGAGGGTATGTATGTGAGTTTCATTTGATCCCTCATTCCTCGGGTTCCAGTTTACCCTCCTTGATGAGTTCCCTTTTAACCTTTGCCCATATACCTTCTTTCTTGTAGAGTTCCCTGAGTTTATCCTTGTCCGGGAACGTTATGGCGTTTCCCTGACAGAGTGTTGCGCATGTTGTGCATCCCACAACGCATTTGTAGGGCTGTGCGACTACCGGACCCTCCTTTGTCCACTTGTAGACCTTCTGTCCACAGTTCATGCACATACCGCATTTAACGCATTTTTCCGGATCAATGGTTGGGTACCATTCTATCTTCTCACGTGGGTATCCAGCAAACCATGCCATTTCAATCACCTCTCAAATTTTTAAGGGCATTTTTTGCCCTTGAACGGGGTATGGCCCTTTCATTCAGATATTCAAGTTTTTCAACGATTTCCAGGAGGATAGATCCTGGAAAGCCAACCAGTGCATCCTCTGGTTCTATGTCGCTTGCATCCCTGCATCCATAGCATCCCAGACTGATGTTGAGCTCTGATGTCAGATAGGGTATGATTGTGGCATCCACACAGACCGCCTGAAGCACCGCTGTTGAGCTCTGTATTCTCTCCCCTCCCCTCAGATTGAGGTATGCCAAGGCTAGCCACATGAGCTTCTCTGGACGGTCCTCCACAACCACAACGTCTGGTTCTTCATCGTACCTGTCAAGGGGGTAAAGGAGTATGCTCTGCCCTTCCCATTCAACTTCGGGCATATCCTGAAACATTCTTGCCCCCGTCTCCTCCTTCTCCACGATCCCGAAGCCCACAAGGCCCCTCCCGGTTTTCAGTTTTTCAGGGAGTTCACTGAAACCCAGAGCCCGTGCAGCTGCGGGGCATGTTATCTCCTGGCCGGGAAGCACAACCACTTCACCCTGCCGTGCCTTCATGAGGGCCTGACAGTATCTGTGTTTCCTGAGTATAACCGCATTCTCAGGTACTTCATCTGTGAATTTCACACCCACCGGGGAGTAACTGAGATCCAGGATGGACATCATTTTTGCTGTAGCTTCACTGATCATGGAGATATATTGATAAATCAGTATATTTAAGTTTATGGATTTATATTAAAGTAAATGTTATTTTCATTAAAGAAAATTTTATATTTTATTAAAGCAAAGATGATTTGAGATAAAGTATAATGGAGGTGAAATTTTGAGGACATCAGTTATTCCAGTGATTCTACTCATGACAATCATGCTTGCGGGAGGTGTTTCAGCGGCTGATAACAGCAGCAACGTCACAGAGGGTGCGATTCAGCAGAATTCTTCCCATTACAGTATTCTCATAATCACAGGGTCAACTTCGAGTACAAAGGCAATAGTGGAAGGCTATAAACTTGCAGGACGGGACGGCTACAGATTCAATCTTTCAATGTTCACAAACGATGAACTTCTAAGGAACGATCCTCAGATAGACATGGCGGCACTGGAGGCGGGTAGAAAGGCTGACGTGATTCTCATTCAGATGATAAGTTCTCCAAACACCCTGGCGAAGGTCAATCCAATCCTTAATGTTACGGGGGCCAGCAAAATAATTGCCATAGGAACCGGCAACACATTCAAGGATGATCCCCGTGTGGGTGCGGACAACGCAACAGTGAAGTACATCTGGGATCAGGGAGGCCCCGAGAACTTCCGGAGAATGATGCTCCTCCTTCTGAGGGATGCTGGAATGCAGCTAAAAAATGAGGAGAATGTAACAGCCATTCCCGCGGTGAAATCATTTGTATATCACCCCGACGCCGGCGAACAGTTCACAGCATGGGACCGTTACTACTCCTGGTATGTTCAGAGCGGCCACTACAGGGCAGGAAAACCATGGGTGGGCATAATCACATTCGATACATACTACCGTGGAAGCGACATGAGAATGCACACCGCCATACTTGAGAGCCTTGAGAGAAAGGGTTACAATGTGATCCTTGGCTTTGCAGCTGACACAGCTACAAAGCGGAACCTTATTGAGAACTTCTTCCTGGATGGTAACAGGACTCCCAGGATCAGCGGTCTCATAACATGCATGGGCTTCAATTTATACAGCGGTGATCCCCTGAACTCCACAGCAATCCTCACGGAACTTGATTTACCCGCAATTGCTGCGGTCTATGCATCAAATCTCAGGGCATGGAACGAGAGCATATCAGGACTTTCATCTGAGGTGTACTGGCAGATAGCACTTCCAGAGATCGACGGAAGGATAGAGCCAGTCATGATCGGCGGCGGAGTTGAGGAGACAGACCCTCAGACAGGGCTGCGTTATACATACTATGTTCCGATTCCTGAAAGGATAGAGAGGCTCACAGAGAGATTGATCAACTGGATAAAGTTAAGGGAACTTCCAAATGCGGAGAAGAAGATAGCCCTTATATACTACAACATTGGTGGGGGTAAGGATGGTATCAGTGCGAGTTACCTCAACGTACCAGAGAGCATCAGCAACATACTGAGGGCGCTAAGGAGTGCTGGCTACAATGTTGAGGAAAAATCCACTGCAGAGGTGATAAACATACTCCTCGGGCCGGGCCTGAATGTGGGTTCATGGGCTCCGGGTGAACTTGAGAAGGTTGTCAGGGCCGGCGCAGTAACAGTTCCAGTATCTGAATACCTTAACTGGTTCAGTCTACTGCCAGAAACCCTGAGAAATAACATAACAGCGACATGGGGACCTGCCCCTGGAAACGTCATGGTCTACAATGGCAGCATAGTGATCCCGGGTGTTATGCTTGGCAACGTATTCCTCGGCCCCCAGCCAATGCGCGGATTCGGCGAGGATGCAGCTGACCTCATACATTCAACAACACTCCCACCGCACCACCAGTACCTTGCATTCTATCTCTGGCTTCAGAAAAACTTCAACGCAGTTATACATCTTGGTACACACGGAACCCTCGAATGGTTACCAGGGAAATCAGTTGGTCTATCATCCCTTGACTGGCCCGACGTGATGATAGGTGACCTGCCACATATCTACCCCTACATCGTAAACAACCCGGGTGAGGGGACTCAGGCAAAGAGGCGTGGGTACGCGGTCCTCATAAACCATAACATCCCCCCTATGGTGGTAAGTGAACTTTACGGGGATCTATCTGAACTTGAACACAAAATTAACCTTTACCATACGTCTGAGGATCCCCAGAGAAAGCTGATAATCGCTGAGGAAATCAGAAATCTCACGGTTAAACTGGACCTTCACAGGGAACTTAACATTGACCTCAATGCTTCCTTTGAAGAGGCCCTTGATCGAATTGAGCACAGGCTTGATGAGCTATCAGCAACACTGATACCCTACGGGTTACATGTCTTCGGGGAACCCCTTAGCGGGGAGCTCCTTGATGCAATGGTGGAGGCAATTGTGAGCTTTGACCCAGCATCGAGGAATAACACAGAGTTCCGGAATGCCGTAAGAGAGAAACTTGCCACTGACCAGGAGATCACAAACCTTCTGAGGGCCCTTGAGGGACGTTTTGTTGAACCGGGTCGGGGGGCTGATCCCATAAGGATACCCGACCTCCTGCCGACGGGAAGGAATTCCTATTCCTTTGACCCCAGACTTGCACCTGATAGGGCTGCATGGGAGATCGGTAAGAAGATGGCAGATGACCTCATTGCAGATTACCTTTCAAGGAATGGCAGATATCCCGAATCTGTTGGGGTGGTTCTCTGGGCAATTGAGACCATGAGGACCAGTGGTCAGACAATAGCAATGGTTCTGAGACTCATCGGAGCTGAACCGGTATGGGATAAATCAGGAAGATTCACAGGAATAAGTGTAACACCCCTGGAAGTGCTTGGAAGGCCCAGAATCGATGTTCTGGTCACTATCAGTGGACTGTTCAGAGACACATTTGCCTACAGTATCGACAGGATGGATGAGGCGATAAGGCTTGTCATGAAACTGGATGAACCGGTGGAAGGCAACTACCTCAGGAAACATTACCTTGCAGACCTGGCGAATTATACTGCCAGGGGTTTACAGGCAGCGGAGACACTTGCCGGTGCAAGGATATTTGGCAGTGCCCCTGGAAGTTACGGTACCGGGCTACCTGAAGTGGTTGAATCAACTGCAAAGTGGGATAATCAGTCACAGCTCCTTGAAACCTACCTGAATCATATGGGATTCATCTATGGAAAGGACATATACGCCATTGATGCAAAGGAGGTCTTCATGAAGCAGCTATCAAATGTGGATGCAACAGTACAGGTCAGGGACAGTGTTTACGGTGTTCTTGACAACGACGACGTTTACCAGTACCTTGGGGGTCTCACGATGGCTGCAAGGACCATTTCAGGAAGGAATGTTGCCTCATACATCGCCAATACAAGGTTCACACCACGAATGGAGACACTGGCAGATTTCATTGCAGCAGAACTCAGAACAAGGACCTACAACCCGAAATGGATTGAGGGAATGCTGAATCAGGGATTCTCAGGTGCTCATCAGATATCCAAGGAGATAGGACATCTATTCGGCTGGAGTGCAGTCACCCCTGATCTGGTCCAGGACTGGATGTGGCAGAAGGTTGCAGAGACCTATGTCTTTGATCCTCAGGTAAGCAGCAGATTTAAGAGTCTTCAGCCCTACTCCTATGCCTCAACGGTAGCCTGGCTCCTTGAGGCCAGCCGCAGGGGCCTCTGGAGCACAGATTCAGCTACACTGCAGAGGCTTGCCGATGAGTACATCGCGGCGGTTAATGAGTATGGTGTTGTCTGCTGTCACCACACATGTGCCAACATGGTCTTCAACAGCTGGGTGGTGAAGCTATCATCCCTCAACCAGGCGGCCCTCAGAAAATTTGCGGCTGCAATGGCTGCAGCCACAGGGAAGTCCATTGATGTTCCTGGCTCTGGGGATTCACAGCCGGGCTCAGTGAATGGGGATGGAATCGGTGAGACAGGTGAACCTTCTTCAGGTTCCGCAGGGAATGCAGGCGGAGCATCAGGTTCATCGTCAGATGAGGCTTTAGAGTCATCAGAGGTTTCAGAAAACTCTGGAGCTTCTGAAGGTTCTGGAAAGGCCTATGAGGTTGCAGCATCAACCAACAGCACCTCTTCAAGCACTCAGACTCCCATATATGCTATAATTGGTGTTATAAGCCTTGTGTGTCTCCTTGGAGTGGGTTACTTCTTCCAGGGAAGATACTGAGGCTATTCTTTTATTTTTTAACTGCAACATGGTTTAGGTAAACCTAAAACTTTATATATGATTTAGGTGTAACTAAATTTTAGGATTTCCTAAAGGTGGTATCATGGAAACAACACTCGACAGAATAAAGGAAGGCACGACTGTGACTGTGACATCCGTTAACCTTCCAGGGGATATAAGGCAAAGATTAACTGTTATGGGGCTATTAAGGGGATCCAGGGTCACTGTTGAGAACTCTGCACCCCTGGGAGACCCCCTGAAGGTTAGGGTGAAGGGCCATCCCTTTTCCATCCGTAAGGGAGAAGCATCGAGGATAGGGGTAAGGGATTAAAAATGCTCAGAATAGCACTTGCAGGAAACCCGAATGTTGGAAAGAGCACCCTCTTCAATAACCTTACGGGACTCAATCAGCACGTTGGAAACTGGCCAGGGAAGACTGTTGAAAAGAAAACAGGATACCTGAACTTCAGGGAAAATGATATTGAAATTACAGATCTCCCAGGAACCTACAGTCTAACAGCGGGATCTCCCGAGGAGGAGGTGGTCGTTGATTATCTCCTTGATGAGAGACCGGACCTCATAATCAGTGTTGTTGATGCATCCAATCTTGAGAGGAACCTCTACCTCACACTTCAGATCCTCGAGTTCGGCCTCAACACCATCATCGCAGTGAACCTCAACCGTGAATCAGAGAGGAAGGGATACAGGCTTGATGAGAAGAGACTTGAGGAACTGCTGGGGGTGCCGGTCATAAAGGTGGAGGCCATTGAAGGAAATCAGGATGAATTGCTTGAAGCAGCCATAAGACAGGTGAATAGTAACCCTCCACAGATCAGATATGAATTTTTGAGGTCAGATGCTATTAAGGAATTCAGGGAACTTCTTGAAGACGTTGAGGCAGATTTTCCAGCTGAATGGATCATAATAAAACTTCTTGAAGGGGATAAAAGGGTTGCCTCAATGGTTGGTGAGGACCTCATCAAGGAATTTGAGAGGATCAGAAGGATCCTTGAGGAGGAGCACTCTGCTGATGCGGACATCCTGGTGTCAGATGCAAGGTACGGCCTCATAGAGGGACTCCTGGAGAGGTCCCTCACGAGACCCTCCCTTGACAGGGTAACGGTCTCTGAACTTATAGATCGCGCTGTACTTAACAGGTACTTGGGGCTCCCGATTCTCCTGGGGGTGATGTGGCTGATCTTCCAGCTCACCTTCACTGCAGGGGCTCCACTTACAGAGCTGATTGATGCTGGTGTTTCCCACCTTGCAGGAGCAGTTCAGGGCGCCCTTGGAGACTCAGCTGCAGGGTCCCTCCTGGCAGATGGTGTGATAGGAGGTGTTGGATCGGTCCTCGTCTTCACACCGAACATCTTCATACTCTTCCTCCTCCTCACCTTCCTTGAGGATTCAGGGTACCTGGCAAGGGCAGCCTTTGTCATGGATCGTGTAATGAATTCAGTGGCGGGTCTAAGCGGCAGGTCATTCATCCCCATGATGCTTGGCTTCGGGTGCTGTGTCCCGGGGGTAATGGCAACAAGGACCATAGGATCTGAGAGGGAGAGGATTCTCACAAGCCTCATGATACCCTTCATGTCATGCAGTGCCAGGCTCCCTGTCTACGTGCTCTTCACGTCAGCCCTCTTCCCCCTCATCTATCAGGGATGGGTCATATTTTTCCTCTACATCCTGGGAATTGCAGTGGCGATCATAACCGCCCGTCTGCTGGGTGAAGTGGTCATGGGTGAAGGTTTCCTCTTCCTGATGGAGCTTCCACCATACAGGCTTCCGAGGCCCAGGACTCTCCTGATTCACACGTACCACAGAGGCATCCAGTTCATAAAGAAGGCCGGGACCATAATATTTGCAGGTTCGGTGATCATATGGTTCCTTTCAGGGTTCCCGGGTGGAAATGTTTCCTCGTCCATACTCGGGACCCTGGGCTCCATCATGGCACCCATATTCCATCCCCTGGGATTCGGTGACTGGCAGTCCGCGGTCGCAATTCTATCTGGTTTCGCGGCAAAGGAGCTTGTCATAAGCACCTTCGGAACGGTCCACGGGGCAGCTAATATCGCAGCAAGCATACAGGGCGCCTTCACACCACTGGAGGCTCTGTCGTTCATGGTATTCGTGCTGCTCTATACACCCTGCCTGGCGACACTGATATTATATAAAGAAGGAGTAAGGCAAGAGGTGGGCCCTCTTCTCACCGTTATACTCAGTGTTCGTGGCCTGGATAGCCTCCTTCATCATATACACTGCCGGCACCCTACTCGGCTATTGAGTCCAGGCATTCATCAATTAACGATATGGAGGTGAGCGTATGGTATCCCGTGGAGGTATAAGGGGTGGAAGGAAGCCAAAAAATTAGAAGTAGATTGATTAAAATGTGAAGACCATATCCAGGTTTTCCATTATATCAACAACCACCCTGTCAAGGCCTTCAAGTACTTCCACACCATCTATGAGCATTTCTCGGGTTATACCCCTTGCCATTAGATCTTCCTTCCTTGCAAAAACATTCCCGGTCCTTGAAATCTCCCGGATGGTGTGGGAGTACCTGTTTCCTTCCATTGCAGCATATATTCCATTTGATATCAGATACACCTTCAGGTACTCTTCGCACCAGATATCCACGAGGTCCAGAAATGTTTTGAAGCTGAGCTCTGAAGGGCTCTTTGTCACGAGAAAACCCACAGATCCCATCAGTAACCGCTCCAGCCAAGGGTCTCCATCATTTCTTCACCGAGCAGTTTCTCAAGGCACTGGACCTTTTCCTGCATCCATGGCTCCTTCAGTGGCAGGCAGCTGTCAAGCTTCTGTTCACCGTTGAGCAGCTTCATTGCAAATGCCATGCACGTGGATTCACCGCAGTCACCGCAGTTGCTACCTGGCAGGCATCTGTGCACATCCATGGGGCCGATTCGGCTCATATCCCGCGAATCAGACCCATCTCCCCCTGAATCATGGGCCCTGTTAATCCTGTCCATCAGTTCCCCGGCGATTTCAAATGCTTCCTCAACATCATGGGTCTTGTTCATGCTGATTTTGCCCGAGGGGTATAGACTTATTATACGGTCATAAATTGTTAGTGTGAGTATGTTCTTCTTCCTGACATAGTTTACAACACCTGGGGGGTACATGTTTGCAATCAAAGGTATGATATCCCCTATTTCTGAGTCAAGCTCCATGAGAACCCTTATTTTACCTTCAGCCGCAATGCAGGGTTTCACCTGCTTGAGGGTGACCTCCTTTACAAGGGATCCCTGGGGCCGGACCTCCCTTTTAACTTCATCCCTCTCCATCATGACACCTCATATCTTCATAATCGCAGTATCCCTCTTCAGCCTGAATATTTCATACAGTTCGGTATCGTCTATGACTTCGGCTGCCTCCACAAGGTCATCCTCCTCAAGACCCCTCTCCTTCAGGGATCTTTCATGCACAAAGACACTGCCCTCCGGGAAGATGAGGTAGGTGAGTTCCTCAACATTGGGGTAGTCGATGGCCTCTGAGACCTGATCAGCCACTGCGGCATAGACACCATCCTCGATTAGAAGGACATCAGTATCCAGTGAACTGTTCAGACATGCTATGACAACATAGAGGCCACTGAAGGCGTTTTCATATCCGTAGGGGGCCCTGTCTATTATTATGAGCGCGGATTTCATGTTAACATCCCAGGGTTATCACTCTGTGACTATCCTTTACCCATTCTCCAAGATCGTAAACGCTCTTTATTTCAACACCCCTTATGTAGGGCCTTTCTGAGCAGGTGTATCCCCTCGCCGTGGAACATCTTATGCAGGATGTTACCTTCACACCCTTCTTCACCAGCGACCTGAGCCTTTCTGCACTGTTGGGGAATGACTGGGGGGCCTGGTTCCTTTTCGGTATATGCGTCCCGTCCATGTAGAGGAATATTCTGACGTCGTAACCATTTTTGATGGCACTTTCAGCCATTTCAAATGCTATATCTGCATACTGGTAACGGTATGGTCCCTCTGTGACGACTATTGTGAGGATCTTTTTTTCCATGGTTCTATCTTGATGTCCCTTAAATAAATAATTTATTATGAATAATAATGATAGTTTATTGGTGTTGACTTTATTTCCCCTTAGACTGTTCAGCTGATCAATGGAGGTCTATTTCACTCCAATGGCCCTCTCGAAGGCCTCACTGTGCATCCTGGCAGCCATCTCCTTCTTGCACTCGTCATCTGAAAATAGTCTCATTTTCGGGGCACGGCAGGGGTAGTGCTGTATCTTAAGCCCGGCCTTTAATGGGAGATCCTGAGCATCCTCACCGGTAAGCTCCTCTGCGACGAAGAGCGTGGCTCCACAGGGTGAGGACCTCAGAACCCTTATCTCCTTAACCGTGTCACCTTCAAGGTCCACCTCCACCAGGGGCCTTCCAAACCTTGACACGAATTCATCAAATGAGGGGTTACCGTTCTCCTCCAGGTCGCACATGTTCTCAGGGGCTGTCAGATTGCCGTAACTCAGGAGCTGGTTCCTGAAGCCATCACCCCTCCAGGCCCCTATGATGATCCAGTCAACATCCCCATGAATCTCATCAACGAGTTCGAGGGTGAGGTCCGGGTGGAGTATGTAGGTTATCACAATGTCCGCTGACCTTATGGCCTTGAGTTTATCGGCGGGTATATCAACCTCATCTGCAAATATTCCAGAGGGAGCCTCAAGTTCAATGAACATGGTCTCGAATTCACGGGCTATGTTCTCATAGGCCCTTTCACCGTAGGGCCCGTCTGTTACGATGGCAACCTTAATCATTAAATCACTCTCCTTTAGTAAATCACAGTTTTTCAGGGTTGAACTCCTTCTTTATCCAGTCAGAGATTTCATCACGGATCCTTCTGAGGGTGTCAATATCTGCACCCCTCGGGTCAGGGAATTCAGCATGAAGGTACCTCTCACCACCCAGGAATACAGGGCATGCCTCATCGCAGAGGCTTGCAACGATGTCAAATTTTTCGCCCTCAAATTCCCTGAGACTCTTTGGTCTGTGGCCAGTCATGTCCACACCAATCTCCTCCATGACCTGTATGGTGAGGGGGCTGATATCCTTCGGGTCACTGCCGGCACTGTGGACCTCATAGTGGGCACCGTACATGGCCCTGAGTATCCCCTCAGCCATCTGGGACCTCCCGGAGTTGTTCCTGCATATGAATAGAACCTTACTCTTCATGTTTGATGCTCCCTTATAACTACCACACAGATCTATTGATGTATCCAAATTTATAAATATATCTGAATTATTTATAAAATGAAGAAGAGACCTATAACCGATAACTCCTAGGAGAAGGGGATAGATGAGAGTTGTTATAGTTGGCGGCGGGGCCGGAGGACTTTCAACGGCCTCCAATATAAGGAAACATGATAAGGACGCAGATATAAAGGTCATAACCCGTGATAAACATGTGGCATATTCCCCCTGCGCAATACCCTACGTTATGTGCGGTGAGGTTGAATGCTTTGATGATATAGTTATGCACAGGCCAGAGGACTACAGGGAGAGGAACATAGATATCCTCACGGAAACAGAGGTCGAGGCCATAGATCCTCAAAAAAAGACTGTAACCTACAGGGGAAAGGACGGGCTCAGGGAGATACCCTACGACGTCCTTGTCCTTGCAACCGGCGGCTCACCCTTCATACCACCGGTGGAGGGCACAGACCTTGAAGGAGTCTTCACCATAAGGACCCTCACAGACGGTGAAAGGATAACCGAATGGGCATCAAAAAGTAAGAGGGCAGTGGTGGTGGGCGCTGGACTCATAGGCCTTGAGATAGCCTATGGCCTCCTGAGGATGGGCCTTGAGGTCACCGTCACCGAGATGCTCCCCCAGATAGTCCCGAGATCCCTGGACCCGGACATGGCAGCCATAGTCCAGGGCTACCTTGAGGAGAAGGGCATCAGGGTCATCCTCGGCAAGGCCCTTGACAGGATAGTGGGTGATGAGAGGGTTGAGGGCGTTGTGGTCGGAGATGAGTGCCTTGAGGCGGATCTCGTGGTCCTGGCGACGGGCGTGAGGCCTGAGACAAAGCTTGCCAGGATGGCAGGATGTGAAATTGGACAGTGGGCAGTCAAGGTAAATGACAGGATGCAGACAAGCGTGCCTGACATATACGCGGTAGGTGACTGTGTTGAGGTATACGATGCAGTCACGGGCTTCAGGACCCAGTCACCCCTGGGTTCAACTGCCGTCAGACAGGCCAGGGTGGCTGCAAAGAACATAGTGGGGATGGATGCAAGGTTCAGACCGGTCCTCAATGCAATGGTATCAAAGATAGGGGAACTTGAATTTGGTGCAGTGGGCCTCACAGAGGTCATGGCCCTCCAGAACGGTATAAAGGTGGTATCAGGTAAGAAGAGGGCCCTCACAAAGGCCAGGTATTACCCGGGTGCCGAGAGGATAGATGTTAAGATGATATGTGACCTCAGGGGAAGGATAATAGGATGCCAGATGGTTGCAAAGGAGAGGGTCGCTGAGAGGGTTGATACCATGTCCCTGGCCATATCCCAGGGACTCACGTGTTCTGAGCTCTCAGAGACTGAGTTCTCCTACGCGCCCCCGGTCTCAATGGTCATAGACCCCATAATCCTTGCAGCAGAGGATGCCTGTGAAAAACTGAAAAGGGTGAATGGCAGACCACAGGATTGATTGAGATGAAACAGTTCCTGGTGACCCCAGCGGCGGGTAAACGTCTAATTGCATGGGGAATGCTTGAACATCCATCCATCAGGAGGGTGCTTGAGGGGGGCACCCTGGTCATAATCGCCGGGACAACCAATGGTTACATAGCAGAGGAGATCCTTGGACAGCTGGGAGAGGACGGTTTTGACCGTCGCGGATTTCACAGGGGAATCATAAGGCCCCCCTATTTCAGGGCGGATGGTACCGGCCATGAATTCCTGGGTGATGTGGTAATCCGCAGGGGCAGATGGGATCGTGGAATTACAATCTTTGATGTGGCAGATGAACTTGGAAGGGGGGACCTGATACTCAAGGGAGCCAATGCCCTTGAATACAGCTCAGGGAGGGCAGCGGTCTACATAGGTCACCCCATGGGCGGCACAGTGTTTCCAGCACTTCAGGCAGCTGCTGGCAGGAAAACAGAGCTCATAGTCCCGGTTGGACTTGAAAAGATGATACCAGGCGACCTTTACAGTACAGCGCTCCGAATGAATTCAGCCGGCACTGAGGGTCCCGGAATGTTACCTGTACCCGGCGAGGTCTTCACAGAGGTGGACGCCCTCAGGCTTCTGGCGGGTGTGGATGCAGAGCCTGTTGCAGCTGGAGGCGTCCAGGGGGCTGAGGGAGCCGTCCACCTCCTGGTTGATGGCAGCGACGGGTCCCTCAAACATGCGGAGGATATACTGAAGCGTGCGGGTATGGAGAGACCCTATGCTGATTTCTGAATCAGAGGGGCTTCGGTGGCACCGTTGTGAAGTTAATCTCGGAACCCTACCTATTTTTTTGATATCCGTGAAAATTCAATGATGTGTCCATGGTCCCCCTTATTTCGTTTTATACGGTACCTGTATCCCGTGGTCCTTTCAAGGACTGCAGCGGCCGTGTTTGCATAGGGGCAGGTTGATAAAAGCACCCCATCCTCCTCCAGTGAACAACAGAATCCATAGAAACTGCAGTTTTTAACATTGAGGGCAAAGTTTTCAGTGTCTGTGCTGATGGACGCTGCAAATCCATGTTCGATGAAGTAGTCTGCGGCTGATTTCAGGGGATCATCCCCGTGCCTGATGTTGTCTGCAATCACAGACCCCATCTCCCTTGTAACTCCCTGGGATCCATTACCCAGAACCCTCCAGAGCCCCACAGTCATGGCCCTGAAAATAAGCATGAGGGGGTCCCGACCCCCCAGGGGCTCGGCGGAATCCTGGAGTTCCTCCTTCCCAACACCACACCGGGGACACACCCAGCCATCCTCCAGCAGGTTGAATTCACCTTCTGGGATCTGATAGCCGCATATTCTGCAGATCTTCATGGTTATCCCTGGAAGTACCTCTGGAGGAGTCCCCTCAGCATGGCAGCATGCCTTCCCTCGTCCCTTGAGCTCTCATCAAAGAAGTCATGGGCCTCATCAACACCGCATTCCCTTGCCCTGAGGGCTGCCTCACGTTTCTCCCTGTTAGCCGCCTCCTCCCCCTCAAGCATCATCTCAAGGTTTTCCCTGAGGTTTTCCCTGATCACACCGTTTAGCTCTGCAAAGCGGGCTGCATGGGCAGCTTCCTCAAGGGCTATTCTTCTTAAGGCCTCTGCAACCTCGGGGAGGCCCTCACGCTGGGCCTGTCTTGCCATTGCAAGGTAGATACCGACCTCACTGCACTCTCCCCTGAAGTTTGCATCCACAACATTCTCAAGTTCGGTGCCCCTGCAGACACCGGTGATGTTTTCATTCATTGAGATCACCTGCAAGCCTTCTTCCAGCCTCGAAGCATGCATCGAGTTCCTCATTGTTCGGGACGTAGTAGATTTCATCCGCCTCCATGACATCGAATCCAGCATCCGCAAGGAGTTTCTGCATGGTCCCGGTGGCACCTCCCCTGCCACCCATTGACCCGAATACCATGGCCCTCCTCTGCCCGGTCCTGTTGAACTTCAGACCACGGAGGTACATCAGGAGGTCTCCAACGCTCGGGTAGGGTTCATCGTAGATTGCGGGTGCTCCGAGGGCAATGGCGTGACTGTCAAGTATGTCCTTCACGATCTCGCTGCGGTCGTCCTCATGGAGGTAGTAGACCCTCACATCAGCCCCCTCGCTCATGGCCCCCTCTGCTATTGCATGGGCCATCATGGCTGTGGAGTGGTGCATCGTATCATAGATTACGGTGACCTTCTTCTTCACCTTACCTGTGGCCCAGGCGGTGTATGCTTCTATTATCTTCATGGGTTCGGTCCATATCTGGCCATGGGAGGGCGCTATCATCCCTATCTTATCAAGGAGGCCGAGTTCCTTCACCTCATCGAACTTCCTGAGCACAAGCTTTGATAGGGGTGTTATGAGGTTCGCATAGAATTTTTTGGCAGCATCCATGAGTATGTATTCGGGTATTTCGGTGTCGAGGCGCTGTGGATAGCAGAGGTGCTGTCCAAAGGCGTCGTTTGAGAACAGTATGCCGGTATCAAGGAAGGTGAACATGCTGTCTGGCCAGTGGAGCAGGGGTGCCTCAAGGAAGGTGAGGGTCCTTCCTCCGAGGTCGATGGAATCCCCGGTCTTCACTGTGCGGAACTCTGTGCCCTCAAGGGCCGGGTAATGCTTGAGCAGTCCCTCCACGGCAACTTCTGTGCAGTGGATCTCTGCCTCAGGGAACCTCCTGTGAAGTTCCACCAGCACTCCGCTGTGGTCCCTTTCAACATGGTTCTGGACTATGAAGTCCACTCTCATCTCTCTTCCCTCACGGTTGAATGCATCCTCCATCCTTGCCATGAGCTCCTGGAAGGTCCCTGGATATGAGTTGTCAATCAGCGCCACACCTTCATCTCCGAATACAAGGTAGGCGTTGTAGGTTGTCCCCTGAAGTGTGTATCCGTGGTAGTTTCTGATGTCCCAGTCAAGGACACCAGTCCAGTATAATCCATCTGCTATCTTCTCTGCTCTGGCCTTCATTATATCACCACACATTTAGTTCGTATATCATCGAATGTACTATACTATACGAACTTCTATATAATTTTTTCTGTTCCATGGTATTGAAACAGTAATATAGTCCTTCAGACATAACATGGGCCAATGAAGAGGAGACATAATTTCACGATATTCTCAACCGAAACTGGAATCGAGGTAATAGAAAGCACTGTCAAGTCGCTCATACTCTCCGAACTTAAAAAGGGAGCACTCAGCTTCCAGGAAATAGTCAGAATCACAGATAAATCCAAGTCCACAGTATCAAAACACCTCTCAGACCTCAGGAAAGCGGGCCTCATAGTTGAAATGCCGGATCCTGAAGACAGGAGAAGAAAACTCTTCGAGATAAACTCAAGGTACCTTGGTAAACTCACAAGGAAGAGGATCGATGAACTGGATGAGGAAAAAACAGAATTCCTTGCAGAGCACCTCACAGAGAGGGGTGACCCCCTTGAATTCTTCAGACTGATGTTCCATGTCCTGAGGGTTGAACTCATAAAGGAGGGCATAAACATAGACCCTGTCCGCCATGAGGCAGGAAAAAGAATAGGGGAGGTAATATACCCGAGGATAGCATCGGAGGAACTTGGGGATCTCCTTGAAAATCTCAGGAGGTTCTGGATGATAAACCGCCTGGGAGTCCTTGAGGTGGAGAGCACAGATCCCCTGGTGATCAGGGCCTATGAATGCTTTGAATGCGGACTACTCCACCAGATAGGTGAATCTGCCTGTGCACTGGACTCAGGGATACTTGAGGCGGTATTCAGCCGTCATTTCAAGGGTGATGTCATTGTGGAGGAGACGGAATGTTATGCCCGTGGTGATGGAAGGTGCTCCTTCAGGATTGTTCCTGAAAGCTGATTTTTTTTGGTTTATATATAGAGGTGTTGCTTCAGGATTGCTCCCTGAACCTCACAAGGGTTGTTGCAAGATACCCTCCACCGGAGGCAAATCCCCTTTCAACGACCTCGTCATCCATGCTGCAGTTTGCCACAGATACAACATCCTTTCCGCGGGGATCAGACTCCACAACCTCCATGGCCCTCCTGCCATGGCGTGACGTCTTCATGATCACACAGGCATCCACATCCCTGAGCACCCTCTCAAACCGATCATCAACCCGGGGCACCACAAGGAGGATCTCATCACCCTCAACGAGGGTTCTGCCAGCGGTGGCTGCACATGCCGTGAAGGAGGTGACTCCTGGCACCATCTCTGTCTTAAAGCCCATATCCTCAATGCGCTGCTGGAGGTAACTGAAGGTACTGTAGATGGATGGATCACCCAGTGTTATGAAGGCAACATCCCGTCCATCCTCAAGTTCAGCTGCAACCATTCTGGCCGCAGAATCCCAGTGACTTTCAAGTTCATCCCGGTCATCAGTCATTGGAAACACAGGGTCAAGTATTCTGCAGCCGTCCCTGCGTTCAGTGAGGATATCTTCAACGATTGAGAGGGCTATGCTCTCCCTCTCAGATGATGAACGGGGTGCGCATATAACTGGAACAGATCTGAGTACATTCACAGCCCTGAGGGTCAGAAGTTCACTGTCCCCGGGACCCACACCCACACCGATGAGTTTTCCATGCATTAGAACACCTTTAATAACTCTGTAGACATGATGATGGTCTGGTCATCCTTCTCTGGAAATATCCAGACCCGCCTTTATTATCATTATTTTTCTGTGGCACTCTCTAAACTTATATAGTTCCACCCCCTTAAATAGGTCCATGGAAAACCCACTCTTCTGTCCAGACTGTGGAATGATGAGGGATAACTGCACATGCAAGGGCAAGGGGCGTCTTTCGTTCTTCAGAAACATTATAAGGCCTCCTGAGAAATCAGACACCCTCAACGAAGACCTCCAGAGGAGGTATCCCCACATACCCCCGGAGATCATAGAGAACTTCCCCTTTCCACAGCCAAGACCGGGACAGCTTGACATAATAAACGACATCTACCAGGCAATCGAGGAAGGTTACAGGTACGTTATACTTGAGGCCGGCACAGGCACAGGCAAATCAGCAATAGCCTGTACCCTCGCAGGTATCTACCAGCCAGCCTACATCCTCACCATGACCAAACAGCTCCAGGACCAGTATGCCAGGGAATTCGGGTTTCCCGTCGTCAAGGGGAGGAGTAACTTCTTCTGCCTCAACGACAACCTGGAGTCAACCTGTGACATGGGGACATGCCAGACACTGCCCTCATCAGAGAAGTTCCAGTGCCCCTACGGTGTTGTGAGGGGGGAGACGCTCCTTGGAGAGGAGGCCTTCCAGGACTCCTATGGTAACAGGGTATTCTTCAAGACAGCTGAGCACTGCCAGTACTGGGAACAGAAGGCAGAGGCCATAAACAGCCCTATAACCCTCATGAACTATGACTATGCATTCCTTGAACTCAACTACGTCGGTCACTTCGACCGGAGAAACCTCATGATACTGGATGAGGCTCACAACATCGAGGACAAGCTCATGAGGAGGCTCGAAGTAACCATATCAAACAAACGCCTCAGCAAGGATATCAGAAGAACAATACCCCCATCGATGCTCCGGGAGGATGACCCGGCTGAATGGGTGCTCCAGATTGAGGCAATAGCAGACCACTACAGTGACCTTGAACTGGATTCAATGTCAAGAAGGAGAAGGGACAGGATAAAGAGGACCATAAAGAGGCTCTCGGAGCTCAGGATGAGTCTGGAGGATGAACCAAAGAACTGGGTCATCGACGCCGATGATGACTCTGTCTCCTTCAAGCCCCTGAGGGTACATCACTATGCACATGACAGGCTCTTCTCCTACTCTGAGGTCTGCCTATTCATGAGCGCCACCATACTCAGTGAGAGGCTCTTCTGCCAGTGGCTCGGCATAAATCCAGGGGATGCATACTTTGTAAGGGTTGACAGTCCGTTCCCTGCATCCAGAAGGCCCATAGAACTGAAGATCGCAGGGAAGATGTCCCGCAACAGGATAAGGCACACGGCCCCCGAGACCATACCCATCCTTAACAGGATCCTTGAGAGGCATAAAAACGATAAGGGACTCATACACACCCACAACTATCGCTGCCAGCGCTTCATAATGGATAATATACCCAGCAGGAGGCTCATCGACCATAAGGCATCCAACAGGGAGGCGGTGCTGAGGTACTTTGAGGAGTCCGACGAGCCCCTGGTGCTTGTAAGCCCATCCATGAGTGAGGGTGTTGATCTACCCTATGACAAGTGCCGCTTCCAGGTGATCTACAAGATACCATTCCCCTACCTGGGTGATAAGCAGGTTAACCGGAGGCAGAGGATGGATCAGAGGTGGTACGCCTACAAAACCATAATGACCCTCATGCAGGCCTATGGGCGTGGAATGAGGGCCCATGATGACTCCTGCTACACCTACATCCTTGACGGTAACATAGAGATGATATTCAGAAGCCCCCTCTACAGGTCACTTCTGCCAGAGTTCTTCAAGGAGGCCATAGTAAATGAGTGAGAGTCCTGAATGCTAACAATCTGGCAGATCTCCTTTGTATCGGCGACACACTGAGGAGAGATCCAGAATTTTTTCTGTATATCCATAGAACTTATTGAGATACTCCAGATAAGCTTCGAAGACTCTTAATTTCTACCCTCAGTTATTTCACATTCTCTGCTCCTGTACAGCATCAAAAAGAAAAAATTTTGGGGTTTATTTTCCTGCTCCGCCCCTGAGGAATCCGAAGGCCACAAGACCAGCGGCAACAAGGACACCCACGATACCGTAGACGTACCATGAGGAGTCACCGCCCCTGGCACCTGAGGTCACATTCTTAACCTCATAGGCCTTTGCAGGGGCTGATGCAGGCTCCTCTGACACTGAGGATGCAGCGCCCACCTCTGCAGGTGAAGCCGCAGTATCCACACCCGGTGAATAACCTGCATGTCCTGTGAAAGCTGAACCTGAAGGAACACCTCCAGTTGAACCACCATGGGAACCTCCCTGGTTTCCTCCTGTGTTAACTGGTGTTCCACCGTTGTTCACAGGTATAAGGTCCTCAAGGTTTCGTGCAGGTATTGAACGCAGGTATGCCAGGGGGTTACCGTTTGCACCGCTCTGTATCACCCTGAGTTCGTCCTCGGTTATCCACTTCTCAACCTCCTTTGTGAGGACCATTGGGGACGTCATGTAGGATGGTGTTTGGCCACTGTAGAGCATTATAAAGGCGGCAGCCCACTTCTCGAACATGGCGTTCCTTGTGGTGCAGTCGCTGAGGTCGAACTCTGGCCACCTGAAGCTTATCATCACAGCCTTACCAACCTTCTTAACTGGATCCCAGACTATGAGTATTCCCTCTTCACTTCCACCGGGTACCATCGGGGATTCGAGTTCCTCCTGGAGGACCCTCTTGGCGAAGTAGGTCCCGGTACCGGGACTAACACCCATGAGGTAGAGGAGGGCGTCATCCTTGCAGTATATGCTTGTCCCGAACCACTGATACTGCTGGCCGGCTGCAAGTGGATAGTTCTCAAGGGCGTACTCGGTGATGAAGAATCCTGGCTGGACACCCGGACAGACATGGTTGTGGAACAGGAAGGTTACCAGCTGGTCATAGGGGATGCTGTACTTCCAGGCATTGGCTATGCTCTCAATGCTGAAGTAGGAGCTACCGAATATCGCGGAATTGGCGTTATCCCTTGTCGCGTTATTGAGGGCTGCGGGACCTATATCGTTAACCCGTGAACCATCCGGCCCTGCTCCGGCACTCAGTTCACCTGTCAGTGGATTGTAGGTTATATGCACTGAGTCCAGTGTTTTCCCATCAGCACCCTTCAAGACGAAGGTGAACCATAGTGGTTTGTAGAATGGGCTGTGGACTGGCAGAAGGTTTTTCCTGCTTAGCCTTGAACCAAGAACGCTGAATATTCCGTCGTAGCAGCCATCGGTCGGGGTGCCGTTCAGGTAGACGTAACCGGCTGATGTGAGGACAGCTACATTGAGATCGTCCCTTTCAAGGTTTATTCCTCTCTCAGCCAGGAATATCTCCTTAGCCATTTCAGCGGCCCTTCTACCGATTTCACGGAGCTCAGCATAGCTCACAGGATTCCATGTTGCATTCACATTTGCCCTGGTGGCGTTTGGCAGATTGAGGCTGTTTATGTAGTTCATGTCCAGTCCATGGGTCTCATTTACCTGGTTGTAGTTGACCTCCCTTCCTGCCAGGTAGTAGTACTGGTCGGCTGTCAGGTTGTCGAGTTCCTTAACGATAGTTACAATGGAGGCAGGGTTCTCTGTGACCTTTTTAACGAGCCAGGCATTGAATTTGAGTTCCTGAACCATTGATACTCCGGTCTCCCTTTTGTAGGTATCTATGAGTGCCTGCTGGTCGAACTTCATGACCACAAGGGTACCGGTGTTTGTCCTTGAGTTCCACCTTATGAAGCCCACCATACTGTCCTCTGCACCGGCACCGGTTGTATCGAAGCCGAGGTATGACCTCTTCCCGGGGGTGTTATCGAGTGCAAGTATGAGGGCATCATCGTCTGAGCCGCCGGGAACACCTATGGTGACGTAGCTGGTTATCTCTATGGGTGAACCGGTGGACCAGTCCTGGATAGGTGGATAGTACATGTAGATGGTTTTACTCATGGCATATCCGCTTATGGTACCCAGGCACATGTGTCCATGGAATGCGGCCTGTTTGAGCAGATCTGCTGGTGCTCCAGCTGCCCATGCATTTGCAAGGCTTGCGAAGGGGAAGGCATCATCCCCCAGCTTTGATGTAAGGTTGTTCCACTGGGCAGAGCTCATGTTCTGGGACACCGTTCCAAGGTACACCAGTGTGGTGTTCCTGTAGAATGCCATGAGAAGATCGTTACCCTTCCTCACTATGAAAGCCGTACACAGAGGATCTGTGGCTGTTTTTCGGACTGTAAGGAGGTTAGCTCTGCCGTAGCTTATCAGGCCACCTCCCCTGTTAAGTATTCCCTCCAGGACATCCTCTGTAGTCATATTATGGTACTTCACAAGGCCGGCTGTTGTTATAACAAGAACTTCTCCCTTCCCTGTGAAGTTCAGGAGCTTATCTGCTTTTTCTGTCAACTCTCTACCGATCCGGTATGGTTCGGTTGCATTTAGAACAAGGTTTATGCTTGCATAGTACCCGGTGTGCCGGGGGTCCATGGGGTTCGGTGTGAGGTTTAACCTTCTCTCGACGGTAACGTAGCCCGGTGCCCTCACAGTCAGTGTAAGGTTTGCCGCGCTTATGTTTGAATGCTGGAAGATCAGCTTTGTATAACCACTGGATGGGTCGTAGGTCCGGTTGTATTCTATGCCTGTACCTGAATCCGTGATTTCGAGGGTCGGATTGATCCTACCGTTATCATCGCTGTACTGGTAGCTGACAAGGACACCAACCTCGCAGGTTGCGTTGTCTGCAGCTGCCACTGAACCAGTAAGCATGGCCAGAAGGAAAAGAACTGAAACCATGAATAATCTCCTCATCCATTTCACCTCCCTCTAATTTGTTTCGTGTTAACTAATCTCTTCTTACAATATAAAGATATATTATTACATTTTTTTGTTGATTTAAATGAAAGGTAATAATGAAAACATGGTTTACCACCATCACCTATATCTGAATCGTGATCCAGAGATAGGGAGGGTGATAGTTATGGATTATGAGGATATAGTTGGATTTCACGGTCACTCCTGTGCCGGCACTGCCCTCGGATACAAGGTCGGTGAGATCGTAGCTGAAAGATTTGGAAGGTCAGAGGATGAGGAGATAGTGGCGGTTGTTGAGAATGACAGCTGCAGCATAGACGCCATCCAGTTCATGACTGGGTGCACCTTTGGAAAGGGCAACCTGATATTCAGGGATTACGGAAAACATGTTTACACATTCTTCAACAGGAAAACAGGCGATGGAATCAGGATATCACTTAAAAAACCAATGGATCAGCTCATGAAGGAACTCGGGGTTACGGACAGGGCTGAACTGACAGAGAAGATACTTGAAATGGATCCACATGACCTCTTTGAGGTCAGGGATGTTTCAGAGAAACCTCCAGAGGAGGCAAGGATATATGGGTCCATCATATGCGCAGAGTGTGGTGAACCCGTCTCAGAGCACCGTGCACGAGTAAAGAATGGTAGGATGGTTTGTATTCCGTGCTTTGAAGGTTAATAAAAAGCAGTTAATAAAAAAGCGGACCCGGGGGGATTTGAACCCCCGACCTTGGGATCCGAAGTCCCACGTCATATTCCAGGCTAGACTACGGGCCCCCTACACACATCTCTATTTAAAGTTAACCATTTAAATATTTTCTCATCAACGTGTCAGCCGAAGACCAGACTCAGGGGACAGCAGACAGCTTTATACTAAATGCCCCTTAATTAATAAATATGTCTTCCGGGTTATTTCAAATGAGAAGGAATATGTTTTATGTAGATTCAGACACCTCAGAGTTGTTGATGGCGATTGAAATGCTTGCAAAGAGGATAATACCATGTCTTGACTGTGACCTCCAGGTTCCAAATGGCCGGGTCGTGAAGGGAGTTGAATTCAAACAGATAAGATACGCAGGGGACCCTGTAGAACTTGCAACAAGGTACTATGAGGATGGTGCCGATGAGATAGTCTTCCTCGACATAACAGCATCACATGAGAGACGGGAGACCATGACCCATGTGATAGAGGCCACCACAGAGAACGTCTTCGTACCCATATGTGTCGGTGGGGGTATAAGGAAGCCAGAGGACTATTTTAAGATGCTTAAGGCGGGGGCAGACAAGTGCTCCACCAATACGGCCGCAATAAAGAACCCTGAACTCATCAATGAGGCATCAGACCTCGTCGGGTCCCAGGCATGCGTAGTGGCAATAGATGCCAAGAGGAGATACATCGAAAACCCCCGTGAATCAGATGAAAGGTTCATAATAGAGGTTGATGATGGATACTGCTGGTACGAGTGCAGCATCTATGGTGGAAGAGAATTCACAGGTATTGACGCGGTGAAATGGGCAATGGAATGCCAGGATAGAGGTGCAGGTGAAATTCTCCTCACATCAATGGACCGTGACGGTACAAAGATGGGCTACGACATTCCCCTCACAAGGACCATGAGCGAGAACCTTGACATACCTGTGATCGCATCAGGGGGTGTAGGGGAACCTGAACACATCTATGAGGCATTCACAGATGGTAAGGCAGACGCTGCACTTGCTGCAAGCATATTCCACTTCAATGAATACCCTGTCCCTGCAGTGAAGGAGTACCTCAGATCAAGGGGAGTTCCCATAAGATTGTAGTCAGCAGAGGGGGAGGGAAATGAGGATACCCGTGGGGGACTTTGACCTTGAGATGACCCAGAGGAGTGGACAGACCTCCCAGCCACCCTGGAGGGAGGTTGAGGGGGCCTTCAGGGAACTTCTCATCATCGAGGGGGTACCCTGTCCGGTTGAGGTCAGGAATGAGGCAGGGGTGCTCAGGGTCAGACCCTACGTGGATGTACCTCAGAAAACTCTCAGGGAGAAGATTGAATACATATTCGACCTGAAATTTGATATTGAAGATTTCTACACATTCCTGGAGGATAAAAACTTATCATACACCCTGGATTCATCGAGGGGGCTGCGGCTGTTCCTTGCAAAGGACCCATTTGAGTGTGTGATATCCTCAATAGCATCAGCCAACTGTTCGGTTGTGAGATGGACAAGGTCCATAGAGGACATAAGGAGGCTCTGGGGCCAGGCCAACACCTTCAATGGCGAGACCTTCCACACGTTCCCCTCTCCACACGTCCTGACAGGCGTGGCTGAGGGCTCCCTTGAGGACCTGCAGAGGGCCGAGGATAACCTCCCCTCGGACTTCAGTTTCAATGACCTCAGATCCTGTGGCGTCGGCTACAGGGCGCCCTACATCCGGGAGACATCGAGGATACTCGCAGAGGAGATGGATATCAGGAGGATCGATGGGATGGACTATGACGATGCAAGGGAGCTCCTCCTTGAACTCTCGGGTGTGGGTCCCAAGGTTGCTGACTGCATACTCCTCTATGGTTTCAGGAAGACAGAGGCCTTTCCTGTTGATGTATGGATCAGGAGGATCATGAACCACATCCACCCTGGCAGGAATTTCAATGACAGGTCGATGGTGGAATTCGCACGGAGGGAGTACGGGGAGATGGCCGACTATGTGCAGCTTTACCTCTTCAACCATGCCAGAAGATCGGGGCTACTTGATAGGCTCAGGCAGGGCACTGGATAACACAATCCTGATCTGGTGGGTCATTACATACCGGTGAGTCCAGATGAAGAATATAATTGCCAGATTCAAGGTATACACAAGGAAATCCTTTGAGGATCTTCGCAGGGTCCTTGATGAAAAGTACTGCTGGAAGTGCCCCCAGAGGTCCACAAGGGAGAATATAGGGTGCCGTGAGGCAGATGCCTGGATGAGGCTCCGCTCAGCCCTTGAGGATGAACTCAGGCGCACCTGATGGAGACCCTGGGGAGGGATCAGTTCGACCGTGTACTTCTAAGGATGGAAGGGAAAGGGAGTGCACCGGGGATCTGAGGATAATCAGGAGGCGCGGGGAGTACCTGGTTGTTCTGGACAGTGTATCCGGGATTAAAATAGGCCATGAGGTCCTGGTGGGGTCCCGTGTCCTCAGGGTTAAAAAACTTGAGGGACTAAGGCTAATAACAGACCATGGAGAACACCCCCTCCATGAAATTGAGGGGAGGGTCCTTGGGAGGATAGGGCCCCGGCACCAACTCTACAGGGAGCTGATGAACTGGAGGAATAGGAATGGATCTTAAGGAAAGGATTGAGTCTGCAGCATCAGTAAGGGAAGCATCAGATATTGTTTTTGATGAAATAAAGAGGATGACCGGGAGCAGGTACTGCTACGTTGCCTATGTTGACCCCGAAAACGGGGATAGTGTCGGCATAAAATTCTCCCATCTCACAGAGTACTGCAGACACTACGAGGAGATGGGTGAGGCACGCTTTAAGCTGCCATCCAGCGGTAAATACGGGGGGCTCCTCGGCTACTCCCTGGACACCGGGGAGTCATTCTTCACCAACAACCCTGCCGGGCATCCTGCAGCCCATGGAATACCCGATGGCCACAGGAAGGTTTCAAAGTTCCTCTCAGTCGCTGTTAAGGATTCGGAGGGGATACTCGGCCAGATAGTCGCAGGTGATCCACCAGAGAACTACGATGAGACACACCTGAGAATAGCTGAGGAAATTGCGGGGCACTATGCCGGGGTCCTCAGAAGGTTCTGGAGGGGTGAGATACCCCTGGAGTGATATCAGGGAACGGTTCATTCGTCGTAGACCCTGACCCTGAGCATCCGGTCTCCCCTCTCTATGGATTCAACAACATCCATACCCCTCACAACCTTTCCGAAGACGGTGTGGACGCCATCGAGGTGGGGCTGGGGAGATAGTGTTATGAAGAACTGGCTGCCCCCGGTATCTCTCCCTGCATGTGCCATGGACAGGGCCCCCTTAACGTGCCTGTTCGGGTTTATCTCGCACTTTATTGTGTAACCGGGGCCGCCTGTCCCATCACCCACCGGACACCCTCCCTGGATCACGAAGTCAGGTATGACCCTGTGGAAGGTGAGTCCATCATAGAATCCACTGTTTGAAAGTTTTTCAAAATTCGCAACCGTGTTTGGGGCGTCCTCCTCAAAGAGGATCAGCTCTATATCTCCCTTAACGGTTTCAATGACAGCACTTTTCATTTAACCACCTCAACATAAATATTTATTATCAGTTTAGGTTCAACATTAATACAGGTCCCCATATAAATTTTTGGTGATATCATGGATTCAGAGGAAATAATTGAACTTGAAAGGAAATTCATCATGCAGACCTATACCCGGCAGCCCATTGTACTGTCCCATGGGAAGGGGGCAACTGTATGGGACATTGAGGGCAACTCCTACATAGACTGCTTTGCAGGGGTCGCTGTTAACAGCATCGGCCACGCCCACCCAAAGGTCGCCCTGGCAATCTGTCACCAGGCACAGAGGCTCATACATTCATCCAACATCTACTATACCCGGGAGCAGGTTGAACTCGCAAAGCTTCTAACGGCCATATCCCCACACGACAGGGTTTTCTTTGCAAACAGCGGTGCAGAGGCCAATGAGGGAGCCATAAAACTTGCAAGGAAATTCACGGGCAAATCTGAGATAATAGCTGCTGAGAACTCCTTCCACGGGAGGACACTTGCAACGGTAACTGCGACTGGCCAGAAGAAGTACAGTGAACCCTTCAGGCCACTACCAGAGGGTTTTAAACATGTCCCCTACGGCGACATCGGGGCAATGGCGGATGCAGTAGGTGATGAAACTGCAGCCATAATTCTGGAACCGGTACAGGGGGAGGGTGGAGTCATAATTCCACCAGAGGGATACTTGAAGGATGTCCAGGAACTTGCAAGGCAGAATGACGTGCTACTGATCCTCGATGAGGTCCAGACAGGATTTGGAAGAACCGGAGCAATGTTCGCATCCCAGCTATTCGGTGTAGAGCCAGATATAACTACCGTGGCAAAGGCCATGGGCGGCGGGTATCCAATAGGAGCTGTGCTTGCAAATGAGAGGGTTGCAATGGCATTTGAACCGGGTGACCATGGATCCACCTTCGGGGGAAACCCCTGGGGATGTGCTGCAGCCATAGCCACCATCGAAGTTCTGATGGACGAGAAGCTACCTGAGAGGGCAGCTAAGATGGGTTCCTACTTCCTTGGAAGGCTGAGGCAGGTCCTCCATGGATGTGATGCCGTCAGGGACATACGCGGTGTCGGCCTCATGATCGGAATTGAGATCGATGGTGAATGTGCAGGGGTGGTTGACGCTGCAAGGGAGATGGGGGTGCTGATAAACTGCACAGCCGGCAAGGTCATAAGGATTGTCCCGCCCCTGGTAATAAAGAAGGAGGAGATTGATGCGGCTGTGGATGTACTGGGTCATGTGATCTCAGACCTCTGATAGCTCCAGCTTCTCTCACCTGAAGAGGTCTGGCCTATCACCTTTGAATTCACTCAGCCAGGGAGAAAATTCAAGGACCCCTGACCTGAACCAGCAGAAGTCCTCATGCTCCATGCTCAGCTCAAGGGCGCCCCCACGGACCTCCACAGAGAATATTATGTTCACCGAGACCTTATGGGGGAACACCTGCTCATATGCACCCAGCAGGTGCAGAGGTGTTATCCTGAGGCCCGTCTCCTCACGGACCTCCCTTGAAAGGGCCTCATCAAGTGTTTCCCCTGCCCTCACCTTACCACCCGGGAGCTCCCAGAGTGATGGATTTGTGGACGATTCCCGGGACCTCCTGAGCATTAGAACACCATCCTCGCCCCTTATAAGGGCCCTTACAACTGGAATAAACGGCTTCATATCTTCACACCCTAAGGACTTATATTGTCATTTGGATAAAGATTTGATTAAACTTTAGGGAGGATCAACACTAATGTTTCCTGATATTGAGGTTAACGATAAAGGACATCTTCTGATTGGCGGTGCAGATGCAGTGGAACTGGCAGATGAATACGGCACCCCACTCTATGTCATCGATGAGATGAGGATAAGGGAGAACTACCGGAGGCTCTACAGGGCATTCTCAGGTGAATACTCGCGGTTCCAGGTATTCTATGCATGCAAGGCCAACACCAACCTTGCGGTCATGAGGATACTGGAGGAGGAGGGGAGCGGAATTGACGCTGTATCTCCTGGAGAGATCTACACAGCTCTCATGGCAGGCTTTGACCCTGACAGGATACTTTACACCGGTAACAACGTCAGGGACGATGAACTGCAGTTTGCCCTAGATTCAGGTGTCAGGATCAATGTGGATTCAAGGTCACAGCTCCTGCGGCTTTCAGAGATCGCCCCTGAGGGTCTCAGGATATCCTTCAGGGTGAACCCCCTGGTGGGGGCAGGGCACCATGAGCACTGCATCACCGGCGGAGAGATGAGCAAGTTCGGTGTAATGGAGAGAGAGGCACCTGAGGTCTACAGGATGGCCATGGACCTTGGATTTGAGCCAGTGGGGATACACGCCCACATAGGCTCAGGTATACTGGACCCTGAGCCATTCATGCTGGCCGTTGAAACCCTGATGGACATAGCCGGCAGGGTTCATGAGGCCACAGGGGTTGAATTTGAGTTCATAGACTTTGGAGGCGGACTTGGAATACCATACACGCCTGAAGAGGAACCACTGGACATTGATGAATTCGCATCAAAGATAACAGGACTCTTCAAGGATAAACTCTCAGAGTACGGTCTTGGAAGACCCATGATGTGCCTGGAGCCTGGAAGGTACATAGTTGGGGATGCATCCTACCTCCTCACAAGGGTCAACACCATAAAGGAGAGCTACAGAAAATTTGCAGGTGTTGACGCAGGCTTCAACACCCTCCTGAGACCTGCCATGTATGGATCCTACCACCACATACTCGTGGCTGAAAGACCCCTGGATGAACCATCTGAGAAGATGGATGTGGCTGGAAACGTGTGTGAATCAGGGGATCTCTTTGCAAGGGACAGGCAGCTCCCTGAAATTAATGAGGGCGATGTCCTTGCCATCATGAACGCAGGGGCCTACTCCTTCTCAATGTCCTCCCAGTACAACTCCAGGCCAAGACCCGCTGAGGTCCTTGTGAGGGAAGGCAAGGTTGATGTTGTCAGGGAGAGGGAGACCTTCTCTGACCTCCTGAGGGGACAGAATGTACCTGCAAGACTTCTGAAGAGGTAGATCTGATGACGAGGATGATACTCTTTTCCAAGATGCATGGGCTTGGAAACGACTATGTGGTTATAGATGAGAGCGCCCAGGAGTGCATACCTGAGGATAAGAAGCCAGAGTTTGTAAGGGAGGTATGCACCAGGGGATTCTCTGTGGGTGCGGATGGTGTTATATTTGTCCAGCCTGCATCCGGCGAAGGGGATATCCGCTTCAGGATATTCAATGCTGATGGAAGCGAGGCAGAGATGTGCGGAAACGGTATAAGGTGCTTCTCAAAGTTTGTATATGACAATGCCATAGTGAGGAAGAGGAGACTGGAGGTGGAAACCCTCGCAGGTATCAAGACCGTGGAACTGGAGGTCGAGGATGGTGCAGTGGTCTCATCAAGGGTTGATATGGGCACCGCAACATTCAAAACAGACCAGATACCCATGGATGTTGAGGAATACGAGTTCATAGACAGGTTCCTGCCTGTGGAGGGTGAGGACATTAAGCTCACAGCACTAAGCGTCGGGAATCCACACGCCATAATATTCGTTGATGATGCGGAGGGCGTGGACCTTGACAGGCTTGGACCGGCAATAGAGAACCATCCCCTCTTTCCTGAGAGGATAAATGTCCACTTTGTTGAGGTCGTGAGCCCCTCTGAGATAATCATGGTGACCTGGGAGAGGGGTGCTGGACCCACAATGGCCTGCGGCACCGGGGCCACAGCCAGTGTAATTGCGGGTGTTAAACTTGAAAAACTGGATGACAGTGTCCTGGTGCACCTTCCAGGAGGGGAACTTAAAATAGACGTCTACCAGGACGGCACAGAACTAGGGGCCTACATGGAGGGCGATGCCGTCATGGTATTTGATGGTATACTGCTCCGTGATCCATAAACGGTTTAAAAGGTCCTATAATTCATTTTTCAAATCCTTGAAAAATGGTAGGGGCCTGGTTTTATCAGGGGATCCACTTGGGGATCTCCAATATTGTTTGATTTCTGGGTCGGGGTAACATGCGTCTCTCACTGTTCCATGTGAGAGCATCCGTGATGTCTGGTTCCTTTCCTAAAGTTGGGTTATAATATTGTGCATCTTAATAACACTTCAATTTTTCAGCGGTTTTTGTCTCGAAAAGCTTTTTAAGAGGGGATATTTATTATTAGTGCTATGAGTAATCTACTCATGCAGTGAAAGACATACCATAGCCACTATTACCATGTCTTTTCTATTTTTTCGCTGAAACGTGCAATAAAATAGCCGGCTATGACAAGCCACAAAGGGAAAGAGCATCAAACAGCTCTAAGGAATACATTAAATATCTCCCCTAAGGAAAGTAAGACTGTTCAGGATGACACACAAACCCGCATCTTCCTTCACCCACGCCTAGTTTTAATATATGTGGAATAAAATGAACCCCATAAAAGTTTATGCTGCATATCTATATCCAATCTAGCATGCAGAGCAGACAATTAGATGTGTTTGCGGAATACTTAAAAGAGCATGAGATGTTTGCTATGAACAAACCGATGTCTCCTGCTTTCGGAACTCTCTTCTTAATGTCACGTATAAGATGAATGTAAGACCAAGGAAACACCCAAGACAAAGAGTGAAAAAACTTCGATCTTGAAGGAATAACCTTCACCTTTACCCTTGATGTTCTGCATTTTCTCTTTGGTTAGGGTTGTTTTAAGTGCTGGTTTGAGCTGCGCTGTCCACGGCCGGAATGTCATCTGTTTCTTGGTTGATTACAGTAGTGTAGCCTGTAAATCTCTTGGAAATTGTGGGGGTGTTAATTGTCTATCTTTTTCCTTGGATCTGCAACTTCAACACTTTCATTTAGTTAGGGTTAGTCTCATCTGTCGATAACTATTATGTTGGCTATTTCACCTTCTCTTTTTTATCAAATGCAAGTAGAATTAACGCCGCTATAGTCACTATAGTCATGGTATTTCTTAGTAACGCTGGCTGCCGGGTTAGTATTACTATATAAAATAATAAAGCCAGAACTATTGTGTAAAACAAAAGTTTTAATCTTCTTGCGGGGGTATCATAGATACTTTGAAGTCTGGCATATCCATAAAGAGTTAGTACAATTAACATGAACATTAACAATCTTAACTCTGAGTATTGGAAAAAATTAAATTCTATGTATAAAAAAATCCCAAAAAAGACTACAGACAGGAGTAACATTATTATTTTTTCATGTTTTTCACTTATATCCTAGATACTCCTCCTATTTCATAAAAATAAAATTAAATGTCAGGTATATGTCCACCACCCTTCGTTAAGATGCGCTGTTCCCACGGTGCCTAGATAAACTGTCCCTAAGAAACCAAAAAGCTTACCCACGGGATGATTTGTGTAACCTGGTGCTACACAGACCCAGGCACCTCCATAGTAGACTCTCCACCAGTTAAAGCTTCGGTTGTACCATGCATTTCTTTTCCATCTTCCCTGTCTCTTTAACCTTTGATTTAACCTGTACTTCCAGTTTTTACCTTTAATGTTCTTCATTTCCTCATCAGTCAGAGTTCTGTTGTCTGCCTTCACAGCAGAGGCGGTATCTGTCAGGTTATTTATGGTTTCTGATGAGGTGTTCTCGTTGCTTTGATCTGTTTGATTATTTGTTTGTTCTGTGGTTCCGTTGACCTGTGGATTATTGGGATCATTTATAACCAGTGCATATCCGCTGTAGATCTCAGCGAACTCTTCTATATTCATTTCGATGTTCCCGAGGCTTGGATCTGCGAGTTTGACCGTGTCATTGGTGATTCCGTTTATTACGGTGTAGTGTCCGGTGCCGTCATTGATGGTATCTTCTGGTGTCATTGATGTTGTGGTGGGGTCTGCGGAAACTCAAAGGGATTTTGATCTAGCTTTCGATATAACCTTGTCTATCATGGATCCTAATGTCATCAGTATTAGGACCATGAAAAAGTATCCAATTAAGGCTATTAAAAAGAGTCCCCCATGAGCAGATAGTAGTGTCCAGGTTGATGAAATATTGTGGTGAATCATCGATCCAAGTAATCCTCCCAGTAATCCTATGAATAAAGATACCGTGGCTGTTATAATCATGTTAACCTCTTTTTCTTCCATCTTACTGAAATGTGCGATAAATAATCCTGCCAGGATAACAAAGGACAATGCTAGAGGGAATGGTACTATCAAGGAGATGAGAAGCATTGACAAACCAATTAGCAGGACATATGCCCGTTTCATTTTTCACATACCTCCGAATGATACTCATATTCCACACTTAATTTCTTCATGCCGCATACCTATATCCCACGCGCCGATACCAATCCATATAGCGATCACCATAGGTCTTACAGCGAGCATAATAATAGTCAAAGCCATCAGCATCCAGCGTACAAGCACAGCGCACCATTTGGGCTGTATAAGAGACTATATGGAATCCATAATAGGCACGGACACGCACAGGATACCAACCATGCCAATGATAAGAACACCGCCACTTCCATGGATGCCAATGTTTATGCCTCCATTTTTTACCTTTAATGTTCTGCATTTCCTCATCAGTCAGAGTTCTGTTGTCTGCCTGCACATCAGAGGTGGTATCTGTCAGGTTATTTATGGTTTCTGATGAGGTGTTCTCGTTGCTTTGATCTGTTTGATTATTTGTTTGTTCTGTGGTTCCGTTGACCTGTCTTGGATTATTAGGATCATTTATAACCAGTGCATATCCGCTGTAGATCTCAGTGAACTCTTCTATATTCATTTCGATGTTCCCGAGGCTTGGATCTGCGAGTTTGACCGTGTCATTGGTGATTCCGTTTATTACGGTGTAGTGTCCGGTGCCGTCATTGATGGTATAGGCGATCATGTTTTCTTTGAGTTCAGATATGTTTAGTTTCATGCCGGTTGCGTTCACTCCCTTGGCCCTGCTGGCTTCCAGGAGGCCCTGCATGGTGGTCCCGTCCTCGGTTGTTCCGGCAAGGCCTGCGAGTTCATCCTCTGTGGTGTTCACTCCGAGTCTCTGGAGGACGGTGACGAGTGCTGCGGGTCCGCAGGTGTAGTTCCTTGTCTGGAGGACCACACCCTCAGAATCCACTGTAACATTATGGGTCAGTGCACCCGCTACATCATCCCCCTGTGCTTCAAGGACTGTACAGTTGTCTGCAGCGGCTGAAGAGTTAACAGACACCGCGAGGAGGAGCACGACCAGCAACAGTATATACAAACCTCTCACTTTGGACACTCCCATTAACTTATAATAATTCTATACAAAAAACTCATATATATTACGGATCAGCTACAGCATATTACTTGAGGCGACAGTAAAATTTCATAGTAGGTATATAAACGGGGGACTCGCCATAAATCGATGGGCGATTAAAAAAACTGGAAAAACATGACACACCAGCTCAGTGGTGGTTATAAAATTTTTTTATTAAATCATGGCTGTTATCAGGACTATCTCCTCAAAGAAGTACCTCTCACTTGCAGTAACCGACGCATCAAAGCCCATATCTGCCAGTTTCTGGAGGGTCTTCTCTGTATCGGAGAGGGAGGACTGCACCAGCTGGACCCTCCCCCCAGGTTTCAGGTGTGCCGGGACCTCATCAAGGAACCTGTCTATAACCATCCTGCCGTCGGGGCCCCCATTCCAGGCGAGGTCCAGGACATCCCCTGTGGCATCATCCCCGGTGGCTGGAAGGTAGGGTGTGTTGAAGAGGATGACGTCAAATTTTTCGCCCTCAACCGGGTCAAAGAGGTCCCCCTGCAGGACCCTGAGTTCAACTCCATTGATAATGGCATTCTCCTGCGTGCACTTAACTGCGGCGGGATTCACATCGGTTGCAGTCACATCTCCCTTCTCTGATGCTCTTATGGCAACAAGTCCTGTTCCTGTACCTATTTCAAGGACACGATCACCCTCCCTGACATCCAGGTTATCTGCAAGGAGGAAGGTGTCCTCTGCTGGTTCATAGACGTTTTCGCAGGTCTTTATTTTAATTTCACCGTATCTTATCATTTTCATTTTGCACCGTCCTCATCAAGGATGAAGATATCCTCGATATGCTCCCTTCCCAGGGCCCTTGCGATCCTGTGGGCAAGGATGAGGGAGGGGCTGTAACGTCCCTTCTCAAGGGCTATTATGGTCTGCCTTGTTACCCCAACCCTCTCTGCGAGTTCCTCCTGGGTTAATCCGAGTTCCTTCCTGTGTTCCCTTATTAGTGTCCTCAATTCTCCCTCTCCAGCCGGTAGTTTGTCACGGATTTTGCAAGGACACCTGCAAGGAGTGCAAGTAAAATGAAGGGGTCGACGTGGGGCTTTCCCTGCAGGGAACTTGAGATGAGTTCTATGAACACTCCAATTACAAGCACTGGCATCATGGCCCATGCGGCGTTTCTTTCTGCTATGGCCTCATGGAGGTACTCCCTTTCATCCCTTTTCACCTTCCACATAACATCAAACATGTCCAGGAACATGAATGCAAGCCAGGCACCTGTCACATACATCCTTGTGGTGGTGTTGAGGGGAAGTAGCTGGATCCCGACGAGCAGCAGGAATACGCATGCAAGGTATACTGCGCCCTGCCAGGTTTTTATTGAGACTCCCCAGCCACCGTACTTTCTTCTACCGAACCACTGGGGTCTTGCTATTATCAAAACAATCACCTATGTAAAAAATAGTTTACATAATACTTATAGTTTTCTCAGGGATGTGCTGATGAAGGCCCAGCTCAGGAAGAACCTGAGAGATCCTCTATATGCTCTGCTATTTCAAGTATATCCTCTGGTCTCAGCTGAAAGACCCTCTTCTCCAGTATTTCTGGTGGAAGACCCCTCAGAACTTCATTAAAGCTCAGATCAGTCCTTATTTCATGGAATGATTCTCTGAGGGATTTTGAGGTTTTCTTCTTCCTGTGCTGGAAGAGTGCACGGCATACATCCTCTAGGAATGCCGGGGCCCTGAAACCCGTAGGTTTAAGGGTTACAACCGCAGATTCAACCCTGGGACGGGGGAAGAAACAGCCCGGTTTGAGGTAGTCAACTATTTCAACCTCTGCAAGGAAGTGCACCATGACCGACAGTCTTGAGTACTCCCTTGTACCCGGCTCTGCAACCATTCTCCTTGCAAATTCCTTCTGGTACATGAGAACAGCGAGTTCAAAGTCATGCTCCAGAAGCCTGAAGGTTATGGGGGAGGAGATCTGGTAGGGCAGGTTGGATACGACCTTGTTGAATTCTGGAAAATCAACCCTGAGGGCATCACCGACTATCACATCAACGTTATCCACCTGAAGCCTGTCCATCAGGATAGCTGCAATGAGGGGATCACTCTCAATTGCGGTGACATGACCAGCAAGTTCTGCCATTGGAAGTGTGAGGGTCCCTATACCCGGTCCTATCTCAAGGACCCTGTCATCTTCCCTGAGGTCAGCGTATTCAAGTATGCGCTGCCTTTTGACCTCATCTATGAGGTAGTTCTGGCCGAGGCTCCTTCTAAGCCTCACACCATACTTCCTCAGCACCTCCCTTGTCTCGGTGTAGAGCCCTGACATAAAAATAGATTCTAAATTTAAATTGAAGGATCAGCCCCTCCTCTTCTGGGGCGGTCTTGTGAATATGTTGTACTTACGTTTTCCCCGTTTGGCGCCCTCAACATCCAGTTCCATGAGGACCCTCCTGACGATGAGTTTAACAGGGTCTGATAACATGGGGACCCTGTTCTTTATGTCCTCGAAACTTTCAAAGGGCTTCTCCTCACGGGCCTTGAGGATATCCCACATGTGCTTTTTACCGATTCCTGGAAGAAGTTCAAGCTGGTGAAGCCTGGTACTTATGGGTCCAGCCTCGTTGAAGAACTTTACAAACCGGTCCTCATTTGATTTTATTATCTCCTCAACGACGTAGGGCAGCTCAACCCTGGCGGTGGCTGTGAGTTCATTGTGACGGAGCCTCCTGTTTATACGGGCGATCTTGTCCCTTTTACCCTTACCGATGTAGACCTCCTCGTGGATTTCAAGGTCCACGTCCGGTCTTGGTGTTAACTCCAGGAGGGTGAACTCATCCTTACCCAGTGCCTGGGCAACAGGCCTCTTCTTGAATGTACCGAACCCTTCGCTCATGTAACCAAGTGGAAGGTAATCCAGTATGATAGCGTATTCTTCCATGAAATCACATACTCTACTTTTTTCAGGTCAGATATTATTTTTATTCGACCCGGTATTTATCTATTACCTCGAGTATGCCTGGAAGGTCATCAGCCTTTATGGGAACCCTCTCCTTGGCAAAGATTAAACGGAGGTCGGATATGTCCACCGGCATTATATCTGCAATTTTAACAGCATGCCTCCTTTTGATGTTGGGGATGTCCATCAGTTCCTCCACCAGCTCCCTGCTCTTTTCAGGGTCAAGCCTTGAAAAACGGGTTACATGGTCAAGGACAAGGTTCTGCTCGTATGTGAGTTCATGGTCTTCCCCAAATTTTTCAAGGATTTCCTTAACCTCTGCCATAGAAACAGGTTCACTTTCCAGAACCTTTTTCCCGATCATGGGAATCACTCTTGCATCTGAAGGTGCTCTGGCCTCACAACAAGCTGTTTATCCTTGTTACCATCCTTCAGGGCAACAACATAGGATTTACCCATCATCCCCACAACTCGACCGGTTTTACCATGGAAACGCGGGTGTGGCTGGCCCCTGTGAATGCTAGGGTCGATGATGATGTGTACAAGGTCACCCTCATTGAAGCTCTGGATCTTCCTTGTTATGGGGTTGGACCTGCCTGGCCTTTTAACCTTCTGAAGCTTGTGTCTTGTTTTACTTCTGAAACCTCTTGATCTTCTCATTCTTTAACCTCCATAAAAAGCCTTCAATGGCTTGTAACAGTCACTAAAACTTTACAAGAATCAGATATCTAAACTTATAAGTTCTCTATTTAATATCTCCATTAATATATATTTTTCCTTATCATGGCTATTCTGCATGGGACGCAGTGTTTTATTTTTTCGATCATCTGCTTAATCTTTTTCTGATGGTTCATCACCGACCTCAAGGACATCAAGGGCCACGCACCTTGCAGGGACCCCCAGAACACTGCTCACACTTGGTTCTGTACGTCCCGAATCCCCTGAAATAAGCTCCTTTATGTAGAGGCCGCCCTCACCCTTTATTATCAACTCAAGGCAACCATCCAGCAAGTTCCATGATATTTCCAGGACTCTCCTCTCTCTGACCCTGTCAGCCCTGCGGTGGGAAACTCTCACAGGGGTCCGCTGTTTTATGATGTCAAGTGACCCGAGTCTCTCAAGGTCCTCATCAGTAACGTCTCCATCCAGTTCAACCAGGGCCCGGTAAACCTTGTACCTGCTCTGGGATGAGTCCTTCAGTTCAACCTTCCTCTTCCTTGTGGAGAATCTGAGGCCCTCAACCTCAACCATGCCCTGGGCCCTGCGGTTCACCTCCTCCTCAAGGGATTCAGGGTCCAGGTTCCTCACCCGGGGTTCCCTTATCTCCAGGACAAAGGGTCTCCCTGTCCCGAGCATCCGGACGTCCACATCCTCCCTGCCTGAGCCATGGAACCTTGCATCACGTCCCTGGCTGGCCTCCAGGATGGGCCCGGCTATGAGCTCCTCCACAGACGTGGGATACATCTTACCGGTGTAATTGCACCTCTCACAGCCCCTCCCCCTGCACTTCCTGCAGGGCCAGCGGGTCTGGGGTATTCCCCTAACCAGCTTGCGGTACCTCCCCTCAAGGAAGAGGGGGTTTATCTGGATCCAGACCCTGATGTCCCCCCTGAAGTCCACCATCACCACGAGGTCGGGGTCCTCAAATTCTGCGCTGCAGCCCAGCAGTTTGACAACCCTCTTACCAAGTTCACGGTTGAGATCCCTTTTAAGCCCCTCAGTCTGGATTCCGAGGCGCTTTCTGATCTCATCATCAAGTTCCACCATTTTGGGGGGCAACCTTGTACCCACAAGTACCGAAGAGTATTCAAGGCCAAGTTCATCCACCTTCTCCTTAACCATCCCTGCGGCCTCATCAATCCTGTCAAAGACGTCACCGCATATCATGCATGGCCCGGATAGTTTCAGCGAGAATTTCTTCTGGAGCTTCTCACCCCTCAGACGGTTCCCTGGCCCTTCAACCAAATCAACAAAGTGCCTGCCAAGGCAGTGCAGACATATTCTGGACTCTGTGATTTCAAGCAGTCCTCCCAGTCTCTGCTGAACATCCATGGTTATCCCCTGATCTCTGCCCTTCAGGATGCTATCTCATGAACTGCCTCATGAGCTGGCCCATGGGTCCGCCCATTTTTCTCCTTCCAAGCCCCTTCATGGCCTTTTTGGTGACCCTGTAGTACTTCAGGAGCTCCTTAACGTCCTCATTGCGTGTCCCTGAACCCCGGGCTATCCTGCGTATTCTTGAGTGCTTTATGATGTCTGGTTTTTCCAGTTCCTCCTCTGTCATGGAGTCCATTATTATGAGGTACTTCCGTATGGTCTCCTCGGTCATCCTGCTGGCGTCCTTTGGGAGTTTCCCGGCACCGGGCAGCATACTCATAACCTGCTGGAGGGGCCCCATCTTACCCATCATCTCAAACTGCACCCTCATATCCCTGAGGGTGAACTTACCTGAGAGTATTGCGTCGAGGGATTCCTCTGCAATCTCCTCCTCTGAAACCTCTTCAACCTTCTCGAGGAGACTTCTGAGGTCCCCCATACCCAGGAGACGTGATATGAACCTTTCGGGATCGAAGACCTCCAGGTCATCTATCCTCTCACCGGTACCTATGAACTTTATGGGAGCACCTATCTCTGCAACGGCCGAGAGGGCCCCACCACCCTTGGCTGAACCATCGAGCTTGGTCACAATTATTGAACCTATATCTGTGGCTTTTCTGAATGCGAGGGCCTGTTCCCTTGCCTGCTGGCCTATGGTTCCGTCGATTACAAGTATGGCCTCATGGGGCTCCACAATGGCTGAAAGTTCCTCCATCTCCCTGAGGAGGTCCTTCTCCTCCTTGTGTCTTCCGGCCGTATCGAATATGATAACGTCCTTCTTCTGGAACCGGGCAAGTCCCTTCTCTGCAAGGTCCAGGGCGTCCCTGTTCTGGGGGTCGCCGTATATGCTCACGTCCTGTCCCTCGGTATACTGTTTCAGCTGCTCAAGGGCCGCAGGGCGCCAGGTGTCTGTACAGACCACCCCAACAGTGAAACCCTTCTTGCGGAGGTACCTTGCAAGTTTACCTATGGTTGTTGTTTTACCGCTACCCTGGAGTCCAAGGAAGAGTATGCGGTACGGTTTATCATCTATGACAAGTTCATGGCTCTTCTCACCCAGGAGTTTGACCATCTCATCGTACACTATGCTTATGATGTGCTCCTTTGGCGTTATCCCCTTAGGGGGTTCCTCGTTGAGTGCCCGTTCCTCAATTGACTTTGACAGGTTGAATACAAGTTTTATGTTGACATCGGACTGGATCAGGGCCCTCTGTATATCCTTTATGACCTCCCTGACGACCTCCTCATCAACAATTGTCATCCCTGCCAGCTTTTTCATAGTTTTACTGAGACTTCTGCCCAGATTCCCAAGCATGGTTTCACCTGCAGTGATGGATAATCATTAACTATTGTTGGGATCACCTTATATAATTAAGAGTGGTGGATGGGCTGTGCCATATAAAGGTCACAGGGTGGTGGGCGGCAGATCCTTTGAGGACCTATATTAAGATCCTCAATCATATCTAGATAATGAATTCAATTTTCAACAATCCCGATGCGTGATCGAAATGCTTGATAAACTCAAGGAAAGCCTCAGAAATTCACCTGTGATTAAGAAGGGAGAGTATGACTACTTTGTAAACCCTGTAACCGATGGCATACCCCTCACCGAACCCGAACTCCTGGAGGAGGTTGCAGAGGAGATAGTGAGGAGGTTCAGACCTGAAGCGGATAAGATAATCTGCATAGAGGCCATGGGCATACACCATGCAACGGTTCTATCACTGAAGACTGGAATACCCTTCGTCGTGGTGAGGAAGAGAAGGTACGGCCTTCCCGGCGAGGTTGCCGTCCATCAGATGACAGGATACAGTGAAGGGGAACTCTACATAAATGGTGTTGATAGTGGAGACAGGGTCGTTGTCATTGACGACGTTGTGAGCACTGGGGGGACCCTCCTGGCGGTCCTGGAGGCCCTCAGGGAGATGGATGTTGATGTCAGGGATGTTATAACAGTCATAGATAAGGGTGAGGGATCCAGGGTCGTGAGGGAAAGGACAGGTTTCACTGTGAAGAGCCTCGTGAAGGTTGATGTTATCGATGGCAGAGTTAAGGTTGAGGATATCCCTGCCGGGGGGCCGCATGATTAAATGTCACTCTACAGGCTTGAAACTGAAAGGGTCATCGGGGAGATAAGGAAACGTAATGCAGGGGTCGTGGGCCTTCAGTTCCCTGAGGGACTTAAAATGAGGGCAGTTGAACTTGCAGAGCAGATAGAATCAGAAACAGGCGCAACTGCCGTGATATCCGCAGACCCATGCTTCGGGGCATGTGATGTTTCAGATAGAAAAATGAGGGACATGGTTGACCTCATAGTCCACTATGGACACACACCACTCCCCCTCGACTATGAGGTCCCTGTGATATTCATAGAGGCCGCATCCTCAGTTGAGGTAGGTGAAGTCATCAGGGAGGCTGCTGACAGACTTTCCGGCCACAGGAGGATTGGAATTGCAACAACAGCACAGCACCTCCACCTCCTTGACCAGGCAAGGTCTCTCCTTGAGGAGAGGGGCTTTGAGGTCGTCACAGGGGAGGGTGTTAACACAGCCAGGGGCCAGGTCCTGGGATGCAATTTCTCAGCCATCAGGGGCACCGATGCAGATGCCTACCTTTTCCTTGGAAGCGGGAACTTCCACCCCCTCGGCATAAAACTCTTCACCGGACGCGAGGTTGTGGTGGCTGACCCATATCATGGCGAGGTGAGGGACATTGAGGAATTCGCAGACAGGGTCCTGAGGGTGAGATTTGCGAGGATAAGCAGGGCATCGGATGCCAGCAGGTGGGGGGTGGTGGTCTCATCAAAGGCTGGACAGATGAGGTTTGAGCTGGCCCTCATGGTTAAGAAAAAACTTGAGGAGGCTGGAAGGGAGGCCCTCATACTCCTCGCTGAGAACATCTCACCGGCTGCACTTCTCCCCTTCAGGGAACTTGAGGCCTTCGTGGTAACTGCGTGTCCCAGGATAGCCATAGATGACTCACAGCTCTACGATAGACCACTCCTGAACCCATCTGAACTGGAGATAGTTCTGGGAGAGAGAAGCTGGGACGACTACACACTGGATGAGATAATACACGGATAACCCTTTATCTGGTGTGGTATCTACAGATAGGCCAGTGTGCGGCTGGCTCTCATGCATGGTAATCAGAGGCATGGTAATCAGTGGACAGATGTGCAGTATGGTTTTGTAGTAAGATTCGGAGGCATGGAGTAATCGATCTGTGAACGTCGCATGCAAAAGCATATATATAATCAGATCTAACCATAGATCACTGTAAGGTAAGCATTGTTTTTACCTTGAAGAGGTGAATGGATGAAAGTTAAATCTGGGGATATGGTTTTTCCCGGAGATTTTTTGGCTGTAAGCGAAGAGGTCCTCCCCTCTGAGGGGACCTACGATGAGGATGGTAAGATAAAATCCCTTGTCGTTGGAGAGGTTTCAAGGGATGACCGGAATAAGAGCATAAAGGTAATATCAAAGCTGAACACACCACCAACACTTAAAAGGGGTTCAAGGGTCATTGGAGAGGTCATTGATGTAAGGGGTCAGCGGGCCCTTGTGAGGATACACAGCATCAAGGGCAACAGGAGAGCCCTTGCAACATACTTCGTTGGAGGAGTCCACGTTTCACAGGCAAGGAAGGGCTACCTTTCAAAGCTAACAGACGCCTTCAGGATAGGGGACATCGTGGAGGCAAGGGTCACAAAGATCATGGGCCTCGATGGCATAGATCTACAGACATCAGGCCGTGACCTTGGGGTTATCAAGGCAATGTGCACCCGCTGCAGGCACTTCATGGAAGTGAACGGCAGGGACGAGGTCAGGTGCCCGAACTGTGAAAACCGGGAAAAAAGGAAGCTATCAGTGAATTATGAAGGTTAATCACTTAAGGGGTAATTCTAATGGAAGTCATTCTGGATAAGAGAAATGAGATGGAGATAGTATTCGAGGGAGAAACACACACCCTCTGCAATGTATTAAGAAGCATCCTCATGGAGGATGAAAAGGTTAAGGCAGCAGCATACTCGATAGACCACCCAATAGTGGGGGAACCACAGCTATATATCAGGGCAGGAAGCCCGAAAAAATCACTCAAGGCAGCAGCCGAAACCCTGAGGGATAGATGTGATGAATTCAGGCGCCTCATAGAGTCCCTGTGAACTATTTTTCCATGGAGAACCATAATTTCAGGCAGATAAAATCTGAGATAAGGATTCTTGGCATAGATGATGCTCCATTCACCCCCAGAAGTGAGGAGGATGTGCTTCTGGTCGGCACCGTATTCAGGGGCGGGCAGTGGCTCGACGGCGTCCTCACAACCACGGTGAGGGTGGACGGTGACGATGCCACAGAGCGGATCATCGAGATGGTGAATGGATCAAGGCACCTCAACCAGCTGAGGGTCATAATGCTTGATGGGCTGACCTTCGGGGGCTTCAATGTTGTGGACATAGTGGAATTATCAGAGAGGACCGGCCTTCCCGTTATAGTGGTTGTAAGGAAACATCCAGATATGGAAAGAATAAAGAGGGCGCTCAAGCACAGATTTTCTGACTGGAAGGCAAGGTGGCGCAGCATAGAGAGGGCCGGTAGAATCCACAGGGTTGAATCCAGGGAACCCCTCTACATCCAGACTGCAGGCATTGAACCTGATGACGCCGCAGAGATTGTCAGGATATCAACGACCCGCAGCTCAATTCCAGAACCACTGAGGGCGGCCCACATAATTGCCTCAGGAGTCACGTTAGGAGAGTCCAGGGGCAGCGCCTAGAAATAGATGCCTGCAGGAGGAGTCTGGTTTGAAGACACCCATGCTCACGGTGGACGTTATCATAAGGTTATCAGGGGATAGAATAATCCTCATACGGAGGGGCAGATCACCCTACAGGGGTTCCTGGGCCATACCTGGAGGATTTGTGGAATACGGTGAAACTGTTGAGGATGCAGCAAGGAGGGAGGCCCTCGAGGAGACAGGCCTTGATGTTGAAATCAAGGACCTCCTCGGGGTCTACTCCGACCCCCGGAGGGATCCCCGCGGGCACACCGTGAGCGTATGCTTCACCGCGAGGGTAGTGTCCGGTGAACCGGAGGCCGGTTCAGACGCTGCAGACATTGGAATATTCCACATCGAGGATATAGATGATCTTGAACTCGCATTTGACCACCGGAAGATTCTGGAGGATTTCAGGAGCAGATACCGGGAATAGATTGATGAGGAATGCACCCGTGTTCCACTAAAAAATCATTCTGCAGCATATCATGACCTTCAGTCACAATCAAAATTATTATAAATGTCCTTGTAGAAAAACTTTAGAAATCAAAAAGGTTTCAGTTTCTCTGACCAGGAGGAAGAAGATGGAGTTTTGTCCTAAGTGCGGAGCTGTAATGTTTCCATCCGAGGGAAAATTTAAGTGTCAGTGTGGCTATGAGAAGGATATCACAGATAAGCTCAAAGACAAGTACCGCGTCTCAGAGGAAGTTGAGGCAAAGGAGACCATAATATTCACAGGTGATGATGTAAATACCCTCCCAACAACGAGGGTTGAATGCCCGAAATGTGGTAACATGGAGGCCTTCTGGTGGCTGCAGCAGACAAGGAGGGCTGATGAATCAGAGACACGGTTCTTCAGATGTACCCGCTGCAAGCACACCTGGAGGGAATATGACTGAAAAATGGTGAGCAGATGTCTGATGAAGGCCCCGATGATGGTAAGAAAGGCAGGTATTCAGAAAGGCTCAGGGGTTTCCTTGCCCGGGTATGGGAGGAGTTACAGGAGGATGAATCAGAGCACGGCTTTCCGGTGACCCTCATAATGGAACACCGTGACGATATACTGAGGTACAGTGCAATGGTACTTGGTGTCATGCTTTTGCTGACAGGTATCGTCACCATAATGGGGTCATCTGACCGTGTTGTTGACAATGTGGTCTCAGGCGAGAACACGGTCATCGCAGCATTCCTCATCCTCACGGGTCTCCTGCTGGTGGGGGCCTTCATGGTCCATAGCATCATAGGGGGCACACCCCTTGAGGGGTTCTATAAACAGGTGAAGAAGGCTGAAAGAGGGGAAGAGAAAGAAGAAGAGGAATAGTATATAAATCATGACCCCAATATCTAGCTATATAGGATAAGGAGGACGAAAATGTTCAAGGCAGAATTGAATGACCCTAACATTTTAAGGACGAGCTTCGATGCCATATCATCCATCGTTGACGAGGTTCAGATACAGCTTAGCGCCGAAGGCCTGCGCCTGGACGCCCTTGACAGGTCCCACATCACATACGTGCACCTCGAACTGAAGGCCGAGCTTTTCGATGAGTACGTCTGTGATGAACCAGAGAGGATCAACGTGGACACAGAGGAACTCATGAAGGTCCTCAAGAGGGCAAAGGCAAATGACAGGGTCATACTCTCAACCGACGAGGGAAACCTGATAATCCAGTTTGAAGGGGAAGCAGTAAGGACATTCAAGATAAGGCTTATCGACATCGAATATGAAACCCCAAGTCCTCCTGAAATTGAGTATGAGAATGAGTTCGAGGTGCCATTCCAGCTCCTCAAGGACTCAATAGCTGACATAGACATATTCTCAGATAAGATAACCTTCCGTGTAGATGAGGACCGTTTCATAGCCTCAGCTGAGGGAGAATTTGGAGACGCCCAGATTGAATACCTCCACGGCGAAAGGATAGATAAACCTGCAAGGAGCATATACTCCCTTGATAAGATCAAGGAGATGCTCAAGGCAGACAAGTTCAGTGAGACAGCAATAATCAACCTGGGAGATGACATGCCCCTCAAACTGACCCTGAAGATGGCAAGCAAAGAGGGTGAACTCAGCTTCCTCCTTGCTCCAAGAATAGAGGCAGAGGAATAACTTAAAGGTGAGGAATGGGGTTGGACGAATTCTTTCAGAAACTGAGGAGGATTCAGAAAAAGGAGAGATCTGAAAGCGGCCTTGCAAGGGTGGGGGATGACTTCTATGAGAGGGTTCACAGTTACATAGAGGACCTCCTTGACGCCGTTGGCAATGACCCCTTCGCCAAGGAACACTACCTCATAAGGGACACCCAGAGGATAGCCACGGAGATCTGCGAGAGAAGGGAGCACAAGATAACTGATAGTGCCGTCATGAACGTCCAGAGGTCATACCACCTCTTCAATGGCAGGCCACAGTTCGACCTCCAGGATACAACCCCCCTCAACATGACACCAGAGGAGGAGGAGCTCTACTTTTCACTGGTAGAAACCCTGAGGGAATTCAGGGCGAGGATAATCCCCTCAATAGATGTTGAATCCGGTACCAGGGATTCAGGGGCGAAAGATGATGCCCCCAGGAAGGACGTTCTGGATGGCCCTGAACTTCTCGCTGACCCCTCAAAATCCGTAAAAACCGATAAAGGGGTTAAAGGGCGGGAGGAGGATATTGAAACGGTGCTGATATTTGAGGAGGTACCTGCCAGAATAATGGGTGTGGATGAAAAGGTATACGGTCCATTCCGGCCGCAGGACATAGTCACGCTCCCATCACTGAATGCAAACGTCTTCATAAATGCAAAGAAGGGTCGGAGGATAAGGTATTCATAGGCAGCAGGCTTTAAAATGGTTAGATTGCTCTCCTATTCTCTGAAGATCAGGTACTCTGCAATGAAACTGATGGATCAACACGGATTAGCAGTTTAAGGTTCAGTGAACCACCAGGTGGTGTCACATACAAAGGTATAAATAGAGATTTGAGATATACTAACCCAGTATAAAAAAGTTCAGTTATTTTAAAGGCTTACTTTTTCACTTACGAGGTGATTAGATATGAAGATTCCTAAGGAAAGAAGAACTTACTGTCCAAACTGTAGAAAACACACCGTTCACGAGGTACTGGAATCAAAGAGGAGAAAGGCCAGTGAACTTAAGTGGGGTCAGAGGCAGTTCAGACGTGTCACTGCCGGTTACAGGGGTTACCCACGTCCACTCCCATCAGGTAACAAACCCGTTAAGAAACTTGACCTCAGGCTCAAATGCAAGGAATGTGGAAAGTCACACATAAAGAAGAAATCCTTCAGGGCTGGAAGGGTTGAATACGTGGCCTAGAGGTGATTGGCGTGATATTCTACAATACCAAGGGTAACTTTCTCCGTGTTAAATGTCTGGACTGCGGAAACCAGCAGGTTGTCTTTGACAGGGCAGCATCATATGTTCAGTGCATAATCTGTGGTAAAACACTTGTTGAGCCAACAGGAGGAAAGTCAAAGATCAAAGCCCAGATTCTAGAGGTCCTGGATTAATCTAGGTGTTTTTCATGGTAAGAAGAAAAAATGAATGGCCTGAAGAGGGTGAACTGGTGGTTGGGACCGTTCACAAGGTCCTCAACTACGGCGCCTTCGCCACCCTGGAGGAGTATCCAGGGAAGGAGGCTTTCATTCACATCTCAGAGGTATCCTCTGGATGGGTTAAAAACATAAGGGACTTTGTAAGGGAGAACCAGAAGATCGTTGCAAGGGTCCTCCGTGTGAATCCCCGTAAGGGACACGTGGATGTTTCAATGAAAAGGATAAGGGAGGACCAGCGCACAAAGAAGATCCAGGCATGGAAGATCGAACAGAAGGCTGAGAAATTCCTTGAACTCGCAGCAAGGGACCTTGGAAAGGACCTTGACACCGCCTATGAAGAGGTTGGATACGAACTGATGGACATATTCGGAGACCTCTACGGCGCCTTTGAAACCGCTGCAGAGGAGGGGGAAAAGTCCCTCATCGAGGAGGGAGTCCCTGAGGACTGGGCAGCCGTCATCACAGAGGTTGCCAAGCGCAACATAACACCCCCCGAGGTCCAGATAACCGGATACGTTGACATCAAGTCCTACGCACCCAACGGCGTCGAAATAATTAGGAAGGCACTTAAATCAGCCCAGGATGAGGGTATAACAGTCCAGGCGGTAGGAGCCCCCAGGTACCGGCTCATCGTGAAGTCAACGGACTACCTGAAGGCAGAGAAGCAGCTCAAGGAAGCAGCCCAGAAGTGCATAGAGATCGTTGAGAAAGAGGGTGGAGAGGGAGAATTCCTCCGTGAACTCACATGAAGATGAAAAGATGCCGTTCATGCGGAGAGTACACCCTGAAAGAGGTCTGCCCACACTGCGGAGGTAGAACAGGGGTTATTTATCCTCCAAAGTTTTCCCCGGAGGACAAATATGGCGCATACCGGAGAAAACTCAAAAGAGAGCTTTACTCTAGAGGTAGTGGTGAATCAAAATGAGGGAAACAATCATAAACGTTCTGGAAGACATTGAACTTTCCAGCCCCATATTCATCGAGGCACTTCCAGGAATAGGACATGTGGTAAACTGGCAGCCGATCACATAATAGATGAACTGGAGGCTGTCAAATTTGCTGAACTCTACTCCCCATCATTCCCACCACAGGTACTGGTTGATGAGGATGGTATAGTTGAACCCATGAGGAATGAGTTCTATTACCTCAGGGATGCAGGCGGGGATGAGAGGGATTACATAATACTCGTGGGCAACACCCAGGGACTCTCACCTGAGGGACAGTATGAGATCTGTGGCATGATACTCGACTTTGTTGAGGGATACGGCGCCAGGAGGATATTCACCCTTGGAGGCCTCGCAACGGGGCAGCCCGTTGAGAAGGCGAGGGTCTATGGGGCAGCAACCAGCATGGAACTCGTCGAGGATCTCAAGGAACACGGCGTCATCATGAGATCCGCTGATGGAGGCATAATAGGCGCATCAGGACTTCTCCTTGGAATGGGGAGGCTGAGGGGCATGGATGGTGTATGCCTCATGGGTGAAACACCAGGCTACTTCATAGACGCCGAAGCCGCCCGTGCACTCCTTGAGGTGCTACTTGAGATGACAAAACTTGAAGTGGACCTTGAAAAACTTGAGGAGCGTGCAGAGGAGACAAAGAAGATGATCTCAAAGGCCCAGCAGATGGAGCAGGAAATGATTGAGAGGATGAACCTCAAACCCGGGGAAGAGGACCTGCGTTACATAGGCTGACCCCACCACCTATTTTTTCTGGATGATCAGATGATCATAAACGCTGACCTGCATATCCATAGCTGTTTTTCAAGGGCAACGTCCCGTAACATGGTTATTGACAACATAGCACCCCAGGCACGCCTCAAGGGCCTTCAACTTGTAGGGACAGGCGACGCACTTCACCCTGGATGGCGGAAGATCATAGCTGAATCAACTGAATATGAGGGGGACGGGATTTACGGGCGCGATGAGTGCAGCTTCGTAATAACGGCGGAGGTTGAGGACTCAAGGAGGGTCCACCACCTCCTGATACTCCCCTCACTTGAGGCTGCAGAGGAGATAGCCGGGAGGATGCCCTCAGCCAGCACCACAGATGGAAGGCCCAGGGTGAGGATGAACGGGGCCCAGATACTTGAACTTGTACATGAATACGATGGCATGGCAGGACCATCCCATGCCTTCACACCATGGACCAGCATGTACAAGTCATATGACAGCTACATGGACTGTTACGGGGCAAGACCAGACTTTCTTGAACTGGGCCTCTCTGCAGATACTGACATGGCTGATAAGATAGCCGAACTTGCAGACATACCCTTCCTGACCAACTCCGATGCCCATTCGCCATGGCCCCACAGGCTGGGGAGGGAGTTCAATCAGTTTGAGATGGAGGATGTGTCCTTCACCTCCCTCAGGAGGGCCATAGGTAAGTGCAGGATAAGGGCGAACTATGGACTTGACCCGCGCCTCGGAAAGTACCACATGACTGCATGTACCCGGTGCTACCGCATTTACAGTCCTGAGGAGGCGCTTGAAATGGACATGAGGTGTCCCTGTGGCGGTAAAATCAAGAAGGGTGTGGATTACAGGATATACGAGCTCTCAACCTGGGATGAACCTCACCACCCACCACACAGGCCCCCCTACGTCCACCTGATGCCCCTTGCAGAGATCATAGGGATGAAATATGATAAGGGAGTAACCACAAAATTTGTACAGGGAATCTGGGAGAAACTTGTGGGGGAATTTGGAACAGAGATCCGGGTGCTGCTTGATGCCCCCCTTGAGGATATTGCAGCTCTGGATACGGGTGTTGCTGTTGCAGTGGAGGCCTTTCGCAATGGCTCACTGATTGTGATACCCGGTGGTGGTGGGAAGTATGGTGAGATAAGGTTCCCTGCCGAGACCCTTGATGCTTACTTCAGATAATCTAATCAATAACCTGGGGTACCATTATCATCCATCATTATTTCTTCAATGAACCTGGAAAATGGGCTGTTTTATTCCATGGGTCTCAAAAAATGGAATTCCTATCATTGTTTCTTAGAATTAGAATATTGAGCGGACCCGCCGGGATTTGAACCCGGGACCTTCAGATTAGGAGTCTGATGCCCTATCCTGGCTAGGCTACGGGCCCCGTTTCCTTTGCACCTTTTTTAGCGGACCCGCCGGGATTTGAACCCGGGACCTTCGGATTAGAAGTCCGACGCCCTATCCTGGCTAGGCTACGGGCCCTAACAAAAGAGTAAAGAAATATTTGATTTTCTAATATATAAACTTTTACATGTAGATGGGTGTCTCGGCCTCTCCCTGCACCGTCTCTGCGAGCTTCTTGAGGCGTGACTCTATGGCCTGCGCCTCCTGCAGGAGGGGCTCAGGGTCAACAGATGTACCGAGCATTTCATTCAGGACCTCAACGACACTTGCAGCTGCCCTAGGGTCAGGGTAGGGGTTGAGGATCTCTGCAAAGAGGCATGATGCTGGTATATCATTAACAGCGCACCTTGTAAGGAGGGTCCCTGAAATACCATTGAGGTTACCGAAGGGGACTATCGGTATTCCAAGGTCTGCAAGTCTCTGGATGACCTCCTGGCTGTTACCCGCACCCGCCACTGGCTGTGACTTTTCACGGACAACCATGCTGTTAAAGGTTATCAGCTCCCTGCTCTTATTGCGGACCATCCATTCCACGATCGCATTTGTCATATCATAGACAACTGCAGGGGGGAGGATGAAGTCCGAGAGGAAGAGGACTATCCCATCACCCTCATATATCCTGAAGGGGTGTATTGCAACGCCCTTATAGAGGACAGCCAGGGGAGGGAAGTACTTTGAGTCAATGTAGCCTATCTCTCTCATCTTGAGGTCCTCAACCAGAAGCCACCCCAGTATGTTGCCTATGAGGCCAACTCCAGGAGAACCCTCAAGGACTACAGCGTCCTCAACATCCTCTGAATATATTGTGCAGCACTCTGTTTCTGTCTTAATCATCATGGCGCACCACCAGCCCCTCCAAGGTTTTTACCGGTCATGGGGTCAATGTAGATCTCTCCAACGGTTTTCCCACCCATTTCGATGGGAACAACATAGACCAGTTTACCGTCCATTTTAAGGAGCCTTGGTGTCCCTGCAGCGGCACCCTCCTGCTTTATATATGTCTGGGCAATACTCTTTGCCTCTGAATAGGATATCTTCACATTCACGCCTGAACCCCCACCTGAGGTTGAACCACTGCCACCCTGTGATGATGTGGTTGAGGGCGATTCACTGTGGACGCTTGACTCCCCCTGCTGCTGGCCCTGATCATGACTGCTCTGGGGACTTGTGAATTTCCACAGTGTCTCGGAATTCTGACTCACCTGATAACCTGCAGCAACAGCTCCAATTATCAGGACTATCGCCACCGATGCTAGAACCTTTGAGTTTATCATCAACTCACCTTCCTGGTGTTAACAACACATTTAGTATGTGGGTCAAGATATATAACACTCAGTATTACTGAACAAAAAATTAATATTATAAACTCTGTTTTCTACTAATAATAAGTGATCTATAAAATGATATAAATAGTTTTCACTTTTTTTATAATTGAAAAACTTATAACATTTAAAAATAGTTATAATATTGAAGGTTTTTTGAACTTTAAAAACAAGAGGTGATACATTTGAGCGAAAGGATTGTTATATCGCCGACATCACGACAAGAAGGACATGCAGAACTTGTCATGGAAGTCGATGATGAGGGAATCGTGACAAAGGGGCGATACTTCAGTATTACTCCTGTCAGGGGCCTTGAGAAAATAGTGACAGGTAAAGCACCTGAAACAGCACCTGTCATCGTCCAGAGGATATGTGGAGTATGCCCTATACCACACACCCTGGCTTCCGTTGAGGCAATAGACGACTCCCTTGACATTGAGGTTCCAAAGGCCGGAAGACTTCTCCGTGAACTTACACTTGCAGCACACCACGTAAACAGCCACGCAATACATCACTTCCTCATAGCACCGGACTTCGTGCCTGAAAACCTCATGGCAGACGCCATAAACTCAGTCTCCGAGATAAGGAAAAACGCACAGTACGTAGTTGACATGGTTGCAGGTGAGGGTATACACCCATCCGATGTCAGGATAGGTGGAATGGCCGACAACATAACGGAACTCGCAAGGAAAAGGCTGTATGCGAGGTTAAAGCAGCTCAAACCAAAAGTCGACGAACACGTTGAACTCATGATAGGATTAATCGAGGATAAGGGCCTTCCAAAGGGCCTTGGAGTCCACAACCAGCCAACACTTGCAAGCCACCAGATCTACGGTGACAGGACAAAATTCGATCTGGACAGGTTCACCGAGGTAATGCCTGAGAGCTGGTACGATGACCCTGAAATAGCCAAGAGGGCCTGCTCAACAATACCACTCTACGATGGAAGAAACGTGGAGGTCGGTCCAAGAGCAAGGATGGTTGAATTCCAGGGATTCAAGGAGAGGGGTGTTGTTGCACAGCACGTTGCAAGGGCACTTGAGATGAAAACGGCACTCGCAAGGGCAATTGAAATCCTTGATGAACTGGACACATCCGCACCGGTAAGGGCAGACTTCGATGAGAGAGGCACAGGTAAACTGGGTGTAGGTGCAATTGAAGGTCCAAGGGGACTGGACGTTCACATGGCCCAGGTTGAAAATGGTAAGATACAGTTCTACAGTGCACTCGTCCCAACAACCTGGAACATCCCAACAATGGGTCCTGCAACTGAAGGATTCCACCATGAATACGGGCCACACGTCATACGCGCTTACGACCCCTGTCTCTCATGCGCAACACACGTGATGGTTGTTGATGATGAGGACAGATCAGTAATCAGGGATGAAATGGTCAGACTCTAGGGAATAACATGCCATACGACGCTGAGATTCTAGTGGTGGGCTGTGGAAACATCCTTTTCAAGGACGATGGATTCGGCCCAGAGGTTATCAAGGCCCTTGAAGAGTACTTCAAGGATAGGGAAAAACCAGATAATGTTATGTTCATTGATGCTGGGACTGGCGGTCCGCACTTTGTCTTCTCCCTCCCCCATGAGGAGTGGAAGAAGATGATAGTTGTGGATGTTGTTGAATTCAACGCAGAACCCGGAACACTCAGGAAATTCGATGTCACTGAGATTCCAAAGGGATCCTATGAAAATATGCATACATGGCCAGTGAGCCAGCCCCTCCATGAACTCAGTGAAAAGATCGATGTTGTGGTAATAGGGTGTAAACCCAAGGAGATATCAGCTCCCAATGTGGAAATGGGCCTCACACCCCCAGTAAAAAAGGCTATTCCCAGAGCCATTCAGATGATCTTAGATGAGATTGGGGTTTCTAAATGAGCTTAATTGCCCGCATCAAAAGATTTTTAGGATTGGAGGCTGAAGCTAAGAGGGAAGAACCCGAAAAAGAAAAATCGGAACCTGTTGGAGCTTCAAAAGAGGAGGTTGAAAAAGTGGCTGAAGAAAATGCAAAACCAAGAATAGGTTACATTCACCTCAGTGGATGTACCGGAGATGCCATGTCGTTAACTGAAAATTACGACATTCTAGCAGAATTACTCACCAACATGGTGGACATAGTATACGGACAGACCCTGGTGGATCTCTGGGAGATGCCAGAGATGGATCTGGCCCTTGTTGAGGGATCTGTCTGTCTGCAGGACGAACACAGCCTGCACGAACTCAAAGAACTGAGGGAGAAGGCAAAACTCGTCTGCGCCTTCGGTTCATGCGCAGCAACAGGCTGCTTCACAAGGTACTCAAGGGGCGGACAGCAGGCACAGCCATCACACGAGTCCTTTGTACCAATAGCAGACCTCATAGATGTGGACCTCGCCATTCCAGGGTGCCCACCATCACCTGAGATAATAGCAAAGGCAGTCGTTGCACTCCTCAACAATGACATGGAGTACCTCCAGCCAATGCTGGACCTTGCAGGCTACACAGAGGCATGCGGATGCGACCTCCAGACAAAGGTTGTAAACCAGGGTCTCTGCACTGGATGTGGAACATGTGCAATGGCCTGCCAGACAAGGGCCCTTGACATGACCAACGGAAGACCCGAACTCAACAGCGACCGCTGTATAAAATGTGGAATCTGCTATGTGCAGTGCCCAAGAAGCTGGTGGCCAGAAGAACAGATCAAAAAGGAGTTAGGGCTATAGGAGGCTGGAAAAATGGTTTTAGGTACTTACAAGGAAATAGTTTCCGCCAGATCAACTGACAGAGAGATTCAGAAATTAGCCCAGGATGGAGGAATAGTTACAGGTCTTCTAGCATATGCCCTTGACGAGGGCATAATCGAAGGCGCAGTTGTTGCAGGACCCGGAAAGGAGTTCTGGAAGCCAGAACCAATGGTCGCCATGACCTCAGATGAACTCAAGGCGGCTGCAGGTACCAAGTACACATTCTCACCAAACGTCCTGATGCTCAAGAAGGCAGTGAGGCAGTACGGTATAGAGAAACTGGGTACAGTTGCAATACCCTGCCAGACCATGGGTATAAGGAAGGCCCAGACCTACCCATTCGGTGTCAGGTTTGTTGCAGATAAGATAAAACTCCTGGTCGGTATCTACTGCATGGAGAACTTCCCATACACATCACTGCAGACCTTCATCTGTGAAAAACTCGGATTAAACATGGAGCTCGTTGAGAAGATGGACATAGGTAAAGGAAAATTCTGGGTCTACACCCAGGACGATGTCTACACACTCCCCCTCAAGGAGACCCATGGATACGAACAGGCAGGATGCAAGATCTGCAAGGACTATGTGGCTGAGCTGGCAGACGTATCAACAGGTTCAGTGGGATCACCGGATGGCTGGTCAACAGTCATAACAAGGACCGATTCAGGGGACTCAATACTCAAGCAGGCTGTTGAGGCAGGTATATTCGAGACCAAACCAATAGAGGAAGTCAAACCTGGCCTGGGACTTCTTGAAAAACTCTCTGCACAGAAGAAGGAAAAGGCAGAGAAGAACATCGCTGCAAGGAAAGAGATGGGATTACCAACACCATACTGATCCCATCCCTAAATTTTCTATTTTTCAGAACATTCAGTCCATTCAACTGCATCCTCAAGTTAACTATTCTGTTATAACCGTGCAGCCGTCCTCCTCAACAATGACTGTATGTTCCCACTGGGCGACCATTGCACCGCTCTTTTCCCTCAGCACATGGTAGGGGTATATGGCCCTTGACTGTATCAGCATTCTCATGGAGGCATTCAGTCTCTTTGCATCGAAGTACTCTTCAAGCCACCGCTGTGCAAAGGGGAGGGCGTGATACTCCTCCCGTATCTTACCCAGGACCCTCCTGGCATGTACAAGCCGGAGGGGCCTCTCCCTGAGGAACCGGAATATGTAGGTCTGAGGCATATCAGTCACAAGGCCCACACCATCCGTGGCAAAGGGTTCAATCGCCAGGACGTCCCCCTCCTCCAGCTGATGAGTGTTCCTTTCATTTATATTGGGTATTGATAGTCCTGAGTGCAGTATCCAGCGCTCCATGCTGTGCCCGGTCAGATTGGAAACAGGGTTCATGCCATGGGAGTGAATGGTTTCCTCGATTACCCGTCCAATTTCTCCAACCTCAACACCTGCCCTTATGGTTGAAATGGCATTCTCAAGGGCCTCCCTTGCAGCGTCCATCATCTGGTGGCATTTATCATCAACATCCCCCACAGGCACCGTGATGGCGGTGTCGGCTATGAATCCATCCACATGGGCGCCCAGGTCCAGCTTAACAAGGTCACCATCACCTATTACACTATCATCGCCTGGCGGGGAGGTGTAGTGGGCCGTTACCTCATTCACAGATACGTTACATGGAAAAGCTGGCCTACCACCCTCCTCAATTATACGATCCTCCACGTAATTTACGAGTTCTATTATGGGCAAGCCATCCCTTATTATCCCCGCGGCTTCCCTTCTGACCTTTGATACAATTTTACCCGCCTTCAAGTATGATTCGATCATCTTTATCACTGATCCTGTTCTGCTATTTATTTAAATAAGGAGTTATATATACAGTAGATAATACTATGCAAGGGGGCAGTATATGGCGACCACGGCAACGGTACCTCAGAATGTTTTGTGGCTTATAATATCTATCCTAGGTTTTATAACTGTGATCATCGTGGCTGTACAGTGGAGGAGGGTGAGGGAATCCCAGAACGACATCATGCTTCTTGAAAAACAGATTGAACTCAAGAAGATAACCCTTGTTGAAAATGACCTTCATGCAAAGCGTCTGATGGAGACAACGATACCCCTTCCCAAGGATAAGCAGGATAAACTGGCATCCATAAGGAAGAAAACATCCGAGATAATGCATGAGGTGGGTTATCTCCAGAGTGAAATAAGTGAGAGACTGGCCCTTCTTGAGGCCAGGACAGAGTTCAAGAAACTCGAAAAGATGCTTAAGGAACTTGAGAAGAAGGAAGCGGAGATGAATTCCAGGCTGAAAAAGTAATGGGGAGGTTTTAAAGTGGGACCGGTGGAGCTTCTTGCAATTCTGATACTTGCAGGGGCGATAGTAGTCCTCATATACTACTACCTGATGGAATCAGGAAACATAGCACCCGTAACAAGGATATATGGAGCTGGTGAAGGCACAGCCGAAGGGAGGGAAGGTTACATGGCAGGTGTTGGAGAAAAGATGTCAGATGTGAGTGACAGGATAATGGGCAAGGTGAGGGAGGTACCCATAAGCACGGATGTCATCTCAAACAAGATAGACGCCTTCCTCAATGAGAAGAGCGATGAACTCATAGAGGACTGGTCACTTGCAACCATGGATGACATATCTAAACTTGAGAAAAGACTTGAACTTGTATCAAGGAACATAGATGAACTGGAGCAGAGATTCAACGAGTACAGGGGTCACACTAATAAGAAACTCGAGTCCCTTGACAGGAGGCTCAGAAGGCTTGAGGAAAAGGAGGAAAAGGACTGACCACAACATTTATATACTGAAATAACAAATCTAATGTTTAGCGGGGTGGGGTAGTCTGGTGATCCCGCGGGGCTCATAACCCCGAGATCCCTAGTTCAAATCTAGGCCCCGCTATCAGTTCTAATTTTCATGATTATTTACCGGGCAAGCCGAAGGGCAGCTGACGGTCCCTCAAGGGGCTGAGGAAACTCCACCCATCATACAGAACCGTGGTGCCGTGAGGCATCAGCTGAGAGGCTGGACCCTGGAGCAGAAACGACACGTCTCCTGATGGATGATAATGAAGCTTCACCCTCAAGGAGCAGACTGACATCAGGAGGACCGGTGAAACGGCCATTCCACGGGATGCAAGGACAAATGCTGCCGGTGATTACTGTAGGAGGCAGAGGTAGTCCGCCCAGATGAATGCTGCCGAAACAGAAGGTGGGTTACTCTCGGCATGCCCGGTTTCAATCATTATATTCAATTACTGTGATCCAATAAGAGCCCCTGAGGGGTACGGAAATCAGTATCCCTGCATCGCTCTCCAGAACTAAATGATTTCTTCGCAGGCGCGATGGAGCTGTTGTTCTCTCTTCAGAACTAACTGATTTTGTCAGAGGTCATGAATTCTAAAAAATAGGAGATTCAGTGGATTATGGCATCCTTCACCTTATCGAAGAAGCCCTTATCCTCGTGGATCTCATCCCCACTGATACTTGCAAATTCCCTGAGGAGTTCCTTCTGCCTGGGGCTCAGCTTTCTTGGTGTCACAACCTTGACCTTTACGTAGAGGTTCCCGTAGCCGTTCCACTTGAGATGGGGCATCCCGTGACCCTTAACACGGAAGGTTGTACCGCTCTGGGTCCCTGCGGGTATCCTCAGTTTCACTGGCCTGTCAAGGGTCGGAACCTCGACGGTGTCACCCAGGGCTGCCTGGACGAAGCTTATGGGCTTCTCGGTGTACAGGTTGGCGCCCTCCCTCCTGAAAATGCTGTGGGGCTTGACCTTGATAACCACGTAGAGATCCCCTGGTTCTCCACCACGAAGACCCATCTCCCCCTCACCGGGGACCCTGAGCCGGGATCCTGTCTCAACACCTGCAGGGACCTTCACATGGATGGTGCTGGTCTTCCTGACAACGCCTTTACCGTTACAGTTACTGCAGGGTTTCTCGACTACTGTACCCTCGCCCTGACAGTCGGGGCACGTTGTTATGTTCATCATCTGCCCCAGGATGGTGTTCCTCACCTGCCGCACCTGTCCGCTGCCACCGCAGGTCTGGCAGGTCCTTGTACCGGTGCCTGGCTCAGCCCTGCTGCCATGGCACACCGGACACTTCTTTGTATGTGGAACCCTTATATCGGTTTCAAGACCATTGTAGGCATCTTCAAGGCTTATATCCAGGGTGTAGCTTATATCAGCGCCCCTCTGTGGCCCGTGCCTTCTTCCCCCACCAAATCCGAACATGTCAAATATGTTTCCAATGTCAAATCCCAGGCCGCTGAAGATGTCCTCAAAGTTTATGTTGTTGAATATATCCTCCTGACTGAAGCCATCCATACCAGCATGGCCGAAGCGGTCGTACCTCGCCCTCTTCTCATCATCAGAGAGGACTGCGTAGGCTTCGCTTATTTCCTTGAACTTTTCAGCTGCATCAGGGTCATCACTGACGTCAGGGTGATACTTTCTGGCGAGCCTCCTGTAGGCCTTCTTTATCTCCTTCTTATCCGCACCCCTATCTACACCGAGGATCTCATAGTAGTCACGTTTAGCCATCGATTTTCACCTGGTATACTCTAGAAACAGTCTACTAGGAATTAATTGTTCATCAAGAATAAAAAAATGTGGGTTGGGGGCTAGTTCTTGACCTCAAAGTCTGCATCTATGGTATCATCGCCGCCCCTGTCTTCACCCTCAGAGGCTGTGCTACCTGCCTGCTGCTGTGCTGCTTGTTGCTGTGCTGCCTGCTGGTATATAACTGACTCCGATCTCCTGGACAGTCTTTGTGAGCTCCTCTGTCTTTGATTTTATTGCCTGGATGTCGTCTCCTGCTATGAGTTCCCTGAGTTCCCTGACCTGTTTCTCAACCTCTTCCTTCTTCTCGGCTGGCACTTTGTCTCCGAGTTCATCCAGGGTCTTTTCTGCAGTGTAGATCATTGAATCTGCGTTGTTCCTTATTTCGATTTCCTCCTGTTTCCGCCTGTCCTCCTCTGCGTGTTTCTTGGCCTCCTCTATCTTCTGTTTTATCTCCTCCTCGGAGAGCTTGTTTGGAGCTGTTATTGTTATGGCCTGTTCCTTACCCGTTCCAAGGTCCTTTGCTGATACATTCAGTATACCGTTTGCGTCAATGTCGAAGGTCACCTCAATCTGGGGCACTCCACGGGGCGCTGGTGGTATGCCCACGAGCTGGAATCTTCCAAGGCTTGTGTTGTCTGCGGCCATTGGCCTCTCACCCTGGAGGACGTGGATATCCACTGATGTCTGGTTGTCCGCTGCAGTTGAGAATATCTGGCTCTTCCTGGTGGGTATGGTGGTGTTCCTTTCTATTAGCTTGGTGAAGACCCCTCCGAGGGTCTCTATACCCAGTGATAGTGGTGTTACATCGAGAAGTACCAGGTCCTTTATCTCACCGGCAAGGACACCTCCCTGTATGGCTGCACCCATGGCAACGCACTCCATGGGGTCTATTCCCCTCTCGACGGGTTTTCCTATGAAGTCCTCAACGAATTTCTGGACGATGGGCATCCTTGTGGGTCCGCCGACAAGTATTATCTTGTCAACGTCCTCCCTGGTCATCCCGGCGTCCCTGAGTGCCTGTTCCATGGGTCCTGCACATTTCTGGACTATGGGGTCAACGAGTTCCTCCAGTTTGGCCCTTGTTATTGTCTTTATGAGGTGTTTTGGTCCATCCTGGGCCACTGTGATGTATGGGAGGTTCACCTCGGTTGTCAGGGTTGTTGATAGCTCTATCTTGGCCTTCTCAGCGGCCTCCCTCAACCTCTGGACCGCCTGGTCGTCCTCCATGAGGTCTATACCGGTCTCCATTTTGAATTCTTCGGCAAGGTAGTTCATTATCGCATTGTCCATGTCGGTTCCACCGAGCTGGGTGTCACCACTGGTTGATCTGACCTCGAAGACCCCTCCACCGAACTCCATTATTGTAACGTCCAGTGTACCTCCACCGAGGTCGAAGACCATTATGACCATGTCCTCGTCTTCCTTGTCAAGCCCGTAGGCAAGGCTTGCGGCTGTTGGCTCGTTGACGAGCCTCACAACGTCAAGACCGGCGATGGTCCCGGCGTCCTTTGTGGCTGTCCTCTGGTTGTCGTCAAAGTAGGCAGGTACAGTGATCACTGCCTTCTTTATCTCCTCTCCCAGGAAGGCCTCGGCATCCTTTTTGATCTTCTGGAGGATGAATGCTGAGATCTCCTGTGGTGTGTACTCCTTGCCATGGACCTTAACCTTCCTGTCTGTACCCATACTCCTTTTTATGGCTGTTATGGTGTTCTCTGGGTTTGTGACTGCCTGGCGCCTTGCAGGTTCACCCACCAGCATCTGTCCGTCCTCTGTGAATGCCACGCAGCTTGGGAATGATTTACCGTACTGTGATGCACCCTCTGCACTGGGTATGATGGTTGGTTTACCGCCTATGAGAACTGCGGCTGCAGAGTTACTTGTTCCAAGGTCAATACCGAGAATTTTTTCTTTCTTTGCCATGTGATCACCTCAAATCAGCTTTTCTTACATACCTTAACAATTGAGTGCTTTATTATGCGGTCGTTCAGTCTGTAACCACGTGATAACTCCTCGATGATGATACCATCCTCATATCCGTCATGGTCCTCAACCATAACGGCCTCGTGGAGGAAGGGGTCGAATTTCTCCCCCTCTGCAGGTATCTCACTGAGACCCTCCTTTGTGAGGGTGTCTCTGAACTTCCGGTAGATGACCTCAAGACCATCCATGCTGCTGTCCTGATTTTCAATGGCCCTTTCGAGGTCCTCATAGACATCCAGGAGCTTGAGTATGAGCCTTTCGTTGGCGTTTTTTATGATTTCGAGTTCCTGTTTCTCCATCTGTTTCTTGTAGTTATCGAAATCTGCCTGGAGTCTCTGGAGGTGGGAGGTGTACTCCCTGACTTCCTCTTCCTTCTTTTTGATTTCGTTCTCTAAATCTTTAAGACGCTCCCTGAGTTCCTCAAGTTCCTTCTGGCATTCCTGTTGGGACCTAGAATCAGTTTTTTTATCTTCGCACATCAGTTCACCTTTGATTTTTTACAGAAATTAAAGTTACCGGAGGTTACCTATAACCTTATAGCTATTATACTTACAAAAGGTTATATAAACCTTTCGACATAATCTACATGATGAGCGGAAAATCCACTGAAAACCAGAACATGGAAGTTATACTTGATGTCATGGGTTGCAAGACCCGGAGGGATATCATAAACCTCCTTCGTGAGGAGCCAAGATTTGTCAGTGAGATATCCCGGGAGCTGGATATAGGGCAGAAGGCCATAATAGAGCACCTGAGGGCCATGGAGGAGGCAGGGATCCTGAGCTCCTTCTTCAGGAAAATAGAGCGGGGAAGGCCCCGTAAGTACTATGACATCTCAAGGGACATCCACGTCAGCATAACAATAAACAGGAACACCTTCAGGGTTGACGTCATGGATGACCTCCTGAACAGGAAGCAGCTACCTCCCGGGGATGAATGGTCCAGACTCCTCAACATTGAAAATAAGATAAAGAAAGGCCAATGGGAGGCAGTTGAGGAGTTAAAGAACCTCATAAGGCTCTATGATCACCTTAAGCGGAGGGCCGAGGACCTGCTGATGGAAGCAGAGATTCGAAGGAAAATGGAGTGACATGACCCCCACCTTATTTATATGGACTGAAGGTGCCTAACGGTATCTGAGGGCCACTGCAACAGCCTGTCCTAGGGAAACTGAGCCATCACCTGCACAGGAATTCCTGTGCTGGATGAACCTGTAACCCCTCTCTGTGACGTAATCCCTCACAGCGAGACTTATGGCCTCATTATAGAACACGCCACCGGTCCCGCCGATACACTTCACTCCAGCATCATCTGCTGCAAGTACCGCCATCTCTGCAAGGCCCTCTGCAACGGCTTTCTGGGCGGCATGGGCTATCTCTGCTCTATCCTCACCCCTATCAATAAGTTCCATGACATCCAGCAGGATGGCTGATGTGTCCAGGATGTACCTCCCACCTTTTTCTTTAACCTCAAAGGGCATACTCAGCTTTCCAGAGGCCCTGAAGGCCTCGGATTCCAGTTTCATTGCACACTCACCCTCATAGGTCCTTACACCACAGATCCTGAGGGCTGCTGAGATGGCGTCAAGCACACGCCCGGTGCCTGTACTTATACCTGTATTCAGCCCGGACTCCAGCTGCCTCATCACCACACCGATCTCCCTCTCGCCGTGGGGGAAATAGTCAGAGTACCTCTCACTGAATAGCTCCTGGAGGTCCCCCTCATAGCGTCCCCTCAACATGGAGAGGAGCATCCTTGCAGGGTACCTTGTCGCAAGATCACCGCCCGGCATCCTCTGGGGCATCAGACTCCCCAGTCTCTCATAATCTGAACCATGGCAGTGGAGTATCTCACCACCCCATGATGTACCGTCATCACCGTAACCAACACCATCTGCAGCTATGCATATGCACTCATCGACACCAGCATCAAGCATCAGGGCAAGGGCATGGGCGTGGTGGTGCTGGACCCTCAGGACCTCTGCAGAGAACCTGCTGGCGAGTTCCTCAGCATAGGATGTTGTGAGGAACTGGGGGTGCAGGTCACAGGCTATAACATCAACATCCTCTGTCCCGGTTATGCCCATGAGGTAATCCACAGCGTCCTTAAGAAAGAGGAGGGTGTCATACCTTGAGGTGTTGCCTATGTGCTGGGAGACATAGCACTGACCACCCTTCAGCACCGAGAATGTAACGTCAAGTTCCGGTCCCAGGCAGATTGCCGAGACGTCACCGGCAACATGGGGGATCTCGTAGGGTTCAGGGGCATATCCGCGGGACCTCCTTATGAATGCCATCTCACCACCCCTGAAACGGACAACAGAGTCATCGCAGCGGTTCACAATCCTTCGGTCATGGAGCAGGAAGTAATCTGCTATCCCCTGAAGGCCCCCTATGATCTCAGTGTTCTCTATGAACATGGGGTCCCCTGGCCTGTTTGCAGATGTCATCACATAGGCCGGCGCCTCTGTGTACCTCAGGAGGACATGGTGAAGACCAGAGTAGGGTAACATGACCCCTATGTTATGGAGGCCCGGTGCAACCGAGGGGGCCAGGCAGTAGTCCCGGCTTTTTTTCAGGACAACGATGGGCCTCCTCCTTGAGGTGAGGGCTTCCTCCTCCACGTCTGATATGGACGCATAGGACTCTATGGATTCGAGGTCAGGGGACATGCATGCGAAGGGCTGATTTGGTCTTCCGAGCCCTGAACGGAGCCTTTTAACTACCTCATCATCATCGGCACGGCAGACGAGGTGCGTACCACCGATACCCTTAACTGCAAGTATGCTGCCATCATCAAGGAGTTCTGCCGCCATTTTAATGGGGTCATGGGTCTTCAGGATCCCATCCCTGTACAGGAAGGGCTTTGGACCGCAGATGGGGCAGCATGTGGCCTCTGCATGGTACCTCCTGTCGAGGGGGTTGAGGTATTCCTCCATGCAGGAGCTGCAGAGAGGAAAATCACGCATGCTGGTCCTTTCACGGTCATAGGGAATGGATTCTATAACGGTGAACCTGGGCCCGCAGTCTGTGCAGGCGGTGAAGGGATAGAGGTATCTCCTGTTATTCTCATCCATCATCTCTTCCAGACAGCTGCTGCAGGTGGCGACATCCGCGGGTATTACAGATGTCCCTGAGGAACTGGATGAACTCTCCTTTATAATGAATTCAGTGAATGATGCCTCATTGACCTCAAAAATGTCCTTTTTTATACTGTTTATCCTTGAAATGGGGGGTTTATCTTTCTTAAGCCTCTCAATGAATTCTTCAATGCCTTCGTGGCTACCCTCGAGGACTATTTCCACCATGTTCCCCATGTTCTCACGTATCCCGTGAGGCTGAGTTCCTTTGCAAGTCTGTAGACCGCTGGCCTGAAGCCAACGCCCTGGACTATTCCCTCCACTGTGAGATGGGCACGGTACATTTCTATCTACCTTGAGTTTGCATGAGTTCTCCTATGCTAAGATTATATTGATGTACTTATAAATTAGGTAGTGATGCCGGTAAGATCAATTCTTGAGGAACTACTCAGGGGAAGGATATCACTGGAGGAAGCTGAGAGGGCCATTGAATCAGCCCAGCTGAGCCTGGGGGATAGGGTGAGGTTTGATATATTCCGCGAGAAGAGAACAGGATTTCCAGAGGCAGTATTCGCCCCAGGCAAGAGTGATGAGGATATAGTTAATATTGTGAAGGCTGTGGGGGATGTGCTTGTAACCAGACTCCCACCTGATAGGGCTGAAGGAATACTGAAAGAACTCGGGGATATTGATAGAAGAATTGAGTACCATGAGACCGCAGGGGTGCTCGCTGCAAGGTCAGGAGACCCCCAGTTTATTGGAAGGATAGGGTTGCTCTCTGCCGGGACATCGGACATACCCGTTGCAGAGGAGGCAAGGGTGGTTGCAGAGGAATCAGGCTGTGAGGTCATCAATGCCTATGATGTTGGTGTTGCAGGCCTCCACAGGCTCCTGGACCCACTCAGGAGGATGCATGAATCAGGGGTTAAGGCCCTCATAGTGGTTGCAGGTATGGAGGGTGCTCTTCCCTCAGTGGTTGCAGGACTTGTTGATGTACCAGTCATAGGGGTTCCAACCTCTGTTGGCTACGGTGTGGGTGAGGGCGGGTCAGTGGCGCTTAAATCAATGCTCCAGTCATGCTCGCCCGGCATAGGGGTTGTTAACATAGACAATGGATTCGGGGCGGCTGTTCTGGCAGTTAAGATACTGAGGGCATGCAGTCTCTAACTCCCCGCAGCCCTTTCAGGGGGCTTTCTCACCTGAATTCTCCTGGTGGGACCCGTACATTTTACCCCATTCGCAGAGGGCGTCCAGTATGGGTATGACGGATTTTCCCTTCTCTGTGAGGCAGTACTCCACCCTGGGGGGCACCTCAGGGTAGACCTCTCTGTTTATCAGTCCACTGGATTCAAGTTCACGGAGTGTCCTTGTGAGCATCCGCTGTGTTATTTTTGGGATCCTCCGGTTTATTTCACTGAAGCGTAGTTTACCATCCTTCAGGGTGCAGAGGACCAGTGATTTCCATTTACCACCTATCTCGTTGACGGCGACCTCAACTGAACACAGGTATTCATCATCTCCCATGTCATCACCACTATACCCGCTGTAACCTGGTATACTTATTGTAAGTATATACATTCTGTGTAACTACATCATTTAAATACATTAAGTTACTTTACTATAGTAAAGAAGGTTGAGAGGTGAAAAACATGCTTGTAAGCTTTGATCTACAGCACTTCTGCTGCGGTCCAAAGGGCTGTCAGATAGAGATAGAATACGGCGAAATGCTCGACGCAGAGCAGTAAATTCTCCTTTTCTAACAGCCCCCATTTTTCATAACCCCCTTCATTTTGACAAAATTTTATGCACCTGGACTTAAATCATAAAAATCCACTGATTCTCAGTAAAGAGGATACCATGAGAGTGCACCCATTCACGCCCACACCATCATCCAGAAGGAGTGTCAGCCACCTCATATATGAGTCGGACAGGCAGTTATTTGACTGGTTCTTCACTGACCCAGATCTGATAATAGAAAAGCTTATAGCCCACGGACTGTACCTGGATCCTGACAGGATAGTACTGGCATCCAGGGGGCCGGAGGTTATTGGGGCACTGGTCTATGAACTTAAGGGCGCAGAGATCAGTAGGCTGGATCTGATAAGATGTCTGGGCCCCCTGGATTTCCTGAGGTTCTCTGCAATGGATTTAATTGACTCCCTCAGCACACTGGACCTGGGGGAGGGTGATCTCTATATCTCATCCCTTGCAGTTTCAGCGGGAGCAAGGGGGATGGGGGTGGGGTTCAGACTCCTCGAGGAGGCACGAAAAATAGCAGAGGAGGAAGGTCTTGAGAGACTCACCCTTGATGTTGCACAGAGCAACAGACCGGCCCTCAAACTTTACAGGAAATTCGGTTTCAGAATCAAAGACGAAAGCGGAATAAAAATCTTAAACAGAATGTTCTACCGCATGGAATTATCTCTTATCTGAGTTTCCACCAGCCTATTCCATTTCCTGTTCTGCTTCTATCGTTGGAGCTGTCTTTCCCTATTTTCTTCTTGCAGCAAACTCCTCCAGGAGGCTGTCAAGGGGCACGCCCTTGTATACCAGCAGGAGCAGAGTGTGGAATATGAGGTCGGCTGCCTCCTCCACGAGGTTCTCATCATTCTTTGATGCTATTATGACCTCTGCGGCCTCCTCCCCTATTTTCTCAAGGATCTTATCCTCTGCCATTTTATCATCATCCCTCATGAGGCGTGAAGTGTATGAATCAATGGGTCTGTCCCTCCGATCCTCAAGCACACGGTATACTTCCCTTAAAATTCCCTCATCTACCATTCTTCTTACCTGCCATGGCCTTTCTCATGCTCGTCGTTATCGCAATCAGTGGGTGCTGGGCGTCATCTATGACCTCTATGTCCTCCAGGGTGTGAACACCATTGAGGTCAGCTGTCTTCTCCATACCCAGCTTCATATCCTTCTTTATATCTATGACATAGGAGTCTATCTCCTTGCACCCGAGCCTGTAGGATGCGAGGGTCCTGTGGTGACCATCAATGAGGACGTACCTTTCACCTGTCTTAACAACTATTGTGGGCTCTGCAAGACCCCTTTTAATTTCATAGGTCCTGCCCTGGAGTTCATCGGCATAGACCTTGTTCTGGGTTGGCCTCAATTTCTCGATTGGGACCTTCATCCTTTTAACCTCTGGTTTAACACCATAGAGCTGTTCCAGGGTCTTCTTGAAGTAGTTGACCTTCATGGGTGTTGAACGCTCGATGTGGGACCTCACGATATCGGTGTTTGTTATGATTCCAACAAGCTTACCCTCCTTGTTTATAACAGGTAGTCTGGAGATGCCCATCCTGAACATCACCCTTGCGGCGTCATTGAGTGACATGTCCTGGTCAGCCACAACAACATCCCTTGACATGATCTCTGAGACGGTTTTAACCCACGGTTTTATCAGAAGGTCAAAGGCCGTCACCATCCCGATCACAGAACCGTTATCCTTAACAGGGAACCCATCGTGCCCTGTTTCCTTCATAAGTTTGATTATCTCAGCAGTTGAAGTATCTGAGGATACCGTTATAACGTCCCGGGTCATGTAGTCCCTTACAAGTGCCTTGTTGCTCATCCTATTCCCTTCTTCTGTTTTTTCCAGATGAAACTGTTATCACAGACTATCTTCACCACACGGTGGTATGGGATGGAGCTCCCATCCCTCAGTATCATGAAGCCCCTCTCAAGCCTTTCTATGTCGGAGCCCCTGATTGTTTTAAGGTTCCTGCAGGCACCCCTGTGGAGGTAGCTTATCCTGCATCTTTCAATATCCCACTTCGGATGCCACATCAGAAGATCCAGGACGTTCTTGGCCATACACCTCAGATCCGTTCCTTTATCAGTTCAACGGTGCGTTCGGGTTCAGCCTTACCACGGGTCATCCTCATGACCTGACCAACCAGGAAATTTATGGCTGCCTCCTTACCGGCATGGTAATCCTCAACAGCCCCTGGATTCTCTCTTATGGCCTGTTCAACGGCCCTTATGACTTCCGATTCATCTATGATGCCTATGAGTCCCATTTCGGTCGCTATCTCCCGGGGACCCTTTTTATTCAGTGGCATCTCCTCTATGATCTTCTTGGCTGCCTTGCTTGTTATCTCCTTCTTCCTGATCATGGCGAGAAGCTCGATGATATCCCCTGGTGTTATCATGCTTTCTGCAAAGCTTATCTTGTTGTAGTAAAGGACCCTTTTCAGTTCATCCCTCATCCACAGGGCAGCAAATTCAGGGTCTATTGAGCCAGCAACCTCCTCGAACGCGTCTGCAAGCTCCAGCTCTGATGTGAGGACCCTTGCATCCTCCTCCCTCAGGCCGTACTCCTCCATGAAACGCTTCACCTTCAGGTGGGGTGCTTCCGGTATCCTCTCCCGCAGACCCTCCACCACTTCATCCGTGAACTTCATTGGCGGAAGGTCCGGGTCAGGTATGTATCTGTAGTCCTCTGCCTCCTCCTTGAGCCTCATTGAAACAGTTATCATCTGCGACTCAAGAAAGGCCCTTGTTTCCTGCTTGACCTCAACACCCCTCTTCAGGAGGTTCTTCTGTCTGATCATCTCAAATTTCAGGGCCTTGTAGGCGCCCTTAATTGAGTTTATGTTCTTTATTTCAACCCTTTTACCACCCTCAAGGGATATGTTGACGTCGGCCCTCATTGTACCCTCCCCACGTGCACAGCCACTGTACTCGAGGACCCTTATGAGTTCCCTGAGGAAGTTCCTGGCCTCCTCAGGGGAGGTCATGTCGGGTTCTGTGACTATTTCAATGAGGGGGATTCCTGACCTGTTGAAGTCCACGGTTCCCTGGTCGGGCTTGTACTGGCCCGGGTCCTCCTCGATGTGGACCTCCCTGATCCTCACACCGTTCAATTCACCCTCAAGTCCCACGGGTATGGATGTCCTCTGATACCCGGATGGGAGGTCCGGGTAGTTGTAGTGCTTACGCATGAAGTAGGTGATCTCAGG